>JALTWL010000204.1 GCA_027047045.1 Micavibrio sp. | reverse complement strand
TATAAATACAAATATACAAACTTCTAATATAAAGTCTGTTTCGTGAGAAAATGTTGATTATAATACGATTACATGATCTGAGGTTAATGAAATTTTAAATGTTTTAGAAGAAGTGATTTCAGATAATTAAATTTAAAAATATATTTTGTTATTATATGATTAATTTTTTTCTATTATTTTTTTATTTTTTAAAATGAATTATCTCTTGATTTTTTAATTAATAAATATATAATATAGCACGTAATAAAATATAGTGCTATTTTAAATCAATAAACAAAAATAAGATATGCCAAATTTTGAGAAATTTACAACCAAAGCTGCAGAAGCTGTACAAACTGCACATGATATGGCTTTGCAGCACAGACATAGCGTGATAGATACTATCCATCTTCTAAAAGCTATGCTTGATCAAAAAGATGGATATATTCCTATGATATTTAAGAAATTGTGAGTTGATATAAATCAAGCTCAAAGTTTGATAAATCAAAAGTTAGCTCAAATTCCTAAAATGCAATGACAATATCAAATAGGAATTTCTCATGAGTTAAATAGAGTATTAACTGAAGCAGAGCAAATAGCTTCTCAAATGGGTGACCAATTTGTAACTACAGAACATTTGCTTTTGGCAATGTTGAGAAATTCTTATTCTGATATTGTAAGAGATATATTGGCTCCATTAGGTATTACAGAAGATAAAGTAAAAGAAGCTATCAAACAAATTAGATGAGATGAACCTATTACTTCTCAGGATCCAGAAGCTACTTTACAAGTTTTGGAAAAATATTGAAGAGATCTTACAAAATTAGCTGAAGAATGAAAATTGGATCCAGTAATTGGTAGAGAAGATGAAATTAGAAGAACTATCCAAATTCTTTCTAGACGTACAAAAAATAATCCAGTATTGGTTTGAGATCCAGGTGTTGGTAAAACAGCTATTGTTGAATGATTAGCTCAAAAAATAATTAAATGAGAGGTGCCAGATGTTCTTAGAGATAAAAAAATTGTAGAACTTGATATGGGTTCACTTATGGCTTGAACAAAATATAGAGGTGAATTTGAAGAAAGATTAAAAGCTATATTAAAAGAATTAGAAAAAAATGCTGGTAAAGTAATACTTTTTATAGATGAAGTCCATACTATAGTAGGTGCTGGTAAAGCTGAATGAGCAATGGATATGGGTAATATGATCAAACCAGCTCTTGCAAGATGAGTAATTAGAGTAATTGGTGCTACTACATTAAATGAATATAGAAAATATATAGAAAAGGATGCAGCATTAGAAAGAAGATTTCAACCTGTATATGTAGATGAACCAAGCAAAGAAGATGCTATTGCTATTCTTAGATGAATTAAGGATAGATATGAAGCCCATCATTGAGTAAGAATTTCTGATGGTGCTATAGTTGCAGCTGTTGATCTTTCTATTAAATATATTCCAGATAGAAGATTGCCAGATAAAGCAATTGATCTTATAGATGAAGCTGCTGCTTCTGTTAAAATGGGGTTAACTTCTATGCCAGAAGAAATTATGAAATTAGAAAAAAAGATTAGACAATTAGAAATCGAAAAAGAAGCTTTGAAATTTGAAGAAGGTGAAAAAGCAAAAGATAGAATTCAAGCTATCGAAAAAGAATTAGCAGAATTTAAAGAAGAATACAACAAACTTAAACATGAGTGGGAAGAAGATAGGAAACTTATATTAGAAGCTAAGAAATTAAAAGAAGAAATTCAAAAATTAGAACATGAAGCAGAATTAGCTGAAAAACAAACAGATTACAACAAAGTTGCTGAATTAAGATATGGTAAAATACCAGAATTACAAAAGAAACTTAAAGAGTTAGAGCAGAAAATAGAACAAGCAAAAAAAGAATGAAAGTTGGTTATCAAAGATGTAGTAGAAGCAGAAGATGTGGCAGCTATAATCAGTAAATGGACTGGTATACCTGTTTCAAAATTAGTTGAATCAGAAAGAGAAAAATTAGTTCATTTAGAAGAATATTTGAAACAAAGAGTAGTATGACAAGATCACGCTATTCAAGTTGTTGCAAATGCTATCAGGCGTGCTAGAGCTGGACTTAAAGATCCAAATAGACCTATTTGATCATTCTTATTCTTGTGACCTACATGAGTTGGTAAGACAGAATTAGCAAAAGCGTTAGCAGATTTCTTGTTTAATGATGAAAAAGCTATGATTAGATTAGATATGTCAGAATATATGGAAAAACATAGTGTATCTAAACTTATAGGTTCTCCTCCAGGATATGTAGGTTATGAAGAAGGTGGTCAACTTACAGAAGCAGTTAGAAGGAGACCTTATAGTGTAATTTTGCTTGATGAAGTGGAAAAAGCTCATCCAGATGTGTTTAATATACTTTTGCAAATATTAGATGATTGAAGATTAACAGATGCAAAAGGTAGAACAGTAGATTTCAAAAATACAGTGATAATAATGACTTCTAATTTAGGTTCAGATATTATAATGGACAAACTTAAACCATTAATGGATGATCCAAATGTAGATGAAGAGGCAGTAGCTAAGATGAGAGAAGAAGTTGAAAAAGAATTAAATGAAAAAGTTATTCCTAAATTTTTCAGACCAGAATTTATAAACAGATTAGATGATGTAGTAGTATTTAATCCATTGTCTAGTAAAATACTTAGATCTATTGTTGATATTCAACTTAGAAGATATATTGAAATGCTTAAAAAAGATAGAGATATTACACTTGAAGTTACAGATAAAGCAAAAGATTTCTTGGCAAGAGTTGGTTGGGATCCAATATTTGGTGCAAGACCATTGAAAAGAGCTATACAGAATTATTTGTTAAATGAACTTGCTATGGAAATTTTAGAATGAAAAATAAAAGAAGGTGATACAGTAATGGTAGATTATGATCAGCAAAAAGATAAATTAGTATTTAAGAGAAAATAGGTTTAGGAGGCTGGTAAGCCTCCGCTTTTTATTTATTAAATTTTTAAAAAATGAAAATATTAACTTCTAAACATTGTAAATGGGAAATAGTGGAAACAAAAAGTGGAGCCAAATTGATAAGAATTCAAATTAGTCCTAATCATTTTTGGTTAGAACAAAATCCTTTGAAAGACTCTAAATATTGAATTGCTTATAGACAATTAAAAGCTATTTATCCTGATATCTATATGTTTTGGGAAATAAAAGATTGAGAGTATACTTGAAGATTAAAATTAGAAATCAACACAGATAAAAAAACAATGGATGAAGTTATTAAATCTTTGCTTGGGAATGAAGATTTTATGAAATATGAAGATATAGATAGAAATGAATAAAAAATAGATGCTTATAATAAATTATTGAC
>JALTWL010000203.1 GCA_027047045.1 Micavibrio sp. | reverse complement strand
TTCGTTGACATTATGGAGGAAGTGTCAGGAATTGACCTATCACAGTTTAGATTGTGGTATAGCCAGTCTGGCACTCCGCAAATAAGCTATTCTTTAGATTATGACAAAGAAAATAAAATCTGTCGTTTAACTTTAGAGCAAAAAAATGATAAAACGGCTGACCAAAAAGACAAAAAGCCACTTCATATGCCAATATCTGTGGGATTAATCGGTAAAGATGGCAAGGATATACCACTCAAGCTTGTTGGAGAATATGATGAGGCTGAAACAACAAAAGTGCTACATTTAAAAGAAGAAAAGCAAGTTTTTGAATTTGCAAATATTGCGGAGGAGGTTGTACCTTCTATATTGCGTGGTTTTTCTGCGCCTGTAAGGATTGTTACAAAAGCTCCAGAAGATGAGCTTGTTTTCCGTATGAAATATGATAGTGATGGTTATAACAGATTTGAGGCAGCACAGGAATATATGACCAAAGCGCTAATTGATATGGTAAACGATATAGAAAATGGTCGGGAAGCAAAAGTTCCAGAAAAACTACAAAATGCAATTGGGCATATATTGGCAACTGATGCTCAAGGTAAAGATAAAGCATTTATAGCCGATATGATAAAACTGCCATCATATAGAATAGTGATGCAAGAGCTTAAAATAGTTAATCCAGATGCGACAATAGATGCAATAAATACAATGAAGGCACAAATACTTACAAGACATGCACAAGATTTAGCTGGTATTTACAAAAGTTTGAGTGCGACTGATGATGAGAAATATGAAGTATCAACAGAGCAAGTAGGGCGTCGTTCTCTTAGAAATTTGACATTATCTTACTTAATGGCAGATAAAGCAGAAAATGCAGTAAAACTTGCAAAGGAACAATATGATAATGCTAAAAATATGACTGAGCGTTTAGGTGCGCTTTTTGCATTAACGCAAACAGATACAGAAGAAACAAAAGCGGCGCTAGATGATTTTTATAATCGTTATAAAAATGATACAAATGTTATGGACACTTGGCTATCTTTGCAAGCTGGAATGGAACATGGAGATACTCTTGCGCGTGTTAAAAATCTCATGGAACATGAAGTATTTGATATTAAAACCCCAAATAAAGTAAGGGCGTTGATTAGCAGTTTTGCAAATGCTAATCCTAAACAATTTCATAGAATAGATGGGGAAGGGTATAAATTTTTGGCAGATATTGTAATTAAAATGAATGAAATAAACCCAAGAATGGGCGCGGGGCTAGTCAGACCGTTGCTTGAATGGAAACTCTACGATAATAACAGAAAAGAGTTAATGTTAAAGCAGTTAGATAAGATACGCGCACTTCCAGATTTAAATAATGGTATAAAAGAGTTAGTGGATAAATCTTTAGCATTACGTGATATGGACACTCAAGAAAATAAAAATATGAATAAACACAAACCAGGTGGTTCTGATATTGCAGCTTAAATAAGTTATATAACTAGGTTTCGGAGCATATACGAGGTGGCTAATCCGCGACAGATGGTATGTTCCAAGCCCAGCCAAGGATTAGCCTAGCTGGGCTATTTTTTTATTTTAATCTATAGACAGCAAAATAAAATTATTGTATAAATCAACTATTATGGTGCGGAAATTTATTTTAGCAGTTTCAGTTTTTTCTTTTGTGATGTTTAGCTTTGTATCGCTAGCTTATTGCTATGATGCTGGTAATTATAGTTCTGCAAACACAAAAATTAGCTATGATATTACAGATTTAAAGCAGCCTGTTGACAAAAATATTCTTGATAATTATATGGATTGCCATTCTTCTGGCAGTTGTCATATTGGGGCTCATGTTATTTCTGCCAATTTAGATGAGATATATTTTTTAAATACTGAATTTAAATATTTATTTAATATTACAATATCTGTTCCTATTAAGCGACAATATCCCCCGTTTCAACCACCTATAGCTTAATTATTACTCATATATTTTTTTTAATATATCTATGCATATTTATGTATGAATATATGGTGTTTGGTTTGTTTAAATTACTTAAAAGTTAGGAATAAAAATGATAAAAAAAATAGCTTTTATAGCTCTTTTTATGGTCTTTACTGCATCAACATCAGTCAAGGCTACAGAAAATAATGATATTGAAGATTTTATAAAGCAAATATGGCAACAAAATCCAGCTATGCAGGCTGAAGATTTTAAAGTAAAAACAGCAACTGCGGCTCAAAAAGCTGCTGCAAAATGGCTTTATAATCCAGAAATAGAATATGCCGAAGAAGACGTGGATACAGAAAAAAGAACTAGAACTTTTGCTATTTCACAAACAATTGATTGGAACGGTAAGGCAAGAACAGCAGGCAAAGTTGCAGAATTTGAATTAAACGCAGCAATTGCAGATAGAAATAATAAAAAACAACAAATAGCAACAGATGTGCTAATAGCTTTGGCTGAATATAATATGGCATCTAATATATTAGAACTTGCAGTTAAAAGAGCAGAAATAATGCAAAAATTCAAAAAGCTAGCAACTAAAAGCTTTAGGGCTGGTGATATAGATACTGGTGAATATAATTTGGCAAAACTAGCATTTTCTGAAGCTTTGATGGCAAGGGCTGATGCTGATATTGTTTTTTCTGAGGCTAAAAATAATTTGGATAGAGCAATTGGCTTTATAGTTAATGATTATCCTCAGTTAAATACTAAGCTACCTGATTTCAAAGATATTATTATTACTGATAAAATGGTAATGCAACTGCCATATATAGTTGCTTTGACACAAAGAGAACAAGCCGCAAAATCCTCAATTGTGGAGGCTAAAAGAAATAGACTAGCTGATCCAACTATTGGGCTGACAGCTGGTAAAGATACAGGCAATGATATGGTTGGTATTTCTCTTTCTTTGCCAATTAACATTATAAATAGCTATAAGGCAGAAGTTGAAGTTGCAAAAAATGAGGCAATAGCCGCAGCTAAAGACCTGCGAGGAGAAATACATTTCGCCAAAACAAAATTAAATACAGCTTACCGCAGTTACAAGCTGGCGAAACAAGCTTGGGATAGCTGGGAAAAAACAGGCGCACAGGCACTAGAAGAACAAGTGGAAGTGCTTGAGCGAAAATTTAAAATTAGAGAAATAACGCCAACTGATTATCTAGTACAAATTAAACAGGCAATAGACACAGAACAAGCAGCGCAAGAGCTATATGGCAAAGTTTGGGTTGCATGGTTTAAATGGCTAGAGGCCTCTGGCAAAGTAGAAAAATGGATTGATAATTTAGGAGAATAAAAAATGAATAAATTAGTATTGGTAATTAGTGTGGTAACAACTTTATTGCTAACCGCACCAGCTTTAGCAGG
>JALTWL010000202.1 GCA_027047045.1 Micavibrio sp. | reverse complement strand
ATAACTGGGGCAGGGCCAATTGGTATTATGGCGGTTGCAATTGCAAAATATGCAGGGGCAAGGCATGTTGTGATAAGTGATGTTAATGACTATAGGCTAGAGCTTGCTAAAAAAATGGGGGCAAGTAGAGTTGTTAATGTTAGAAATGAGAATTTAGCAGATGTAATATCAGAATTAGATATGAGAGAAGGCTTTGATGTTGGGCTTGAAATGTCTGGCAATGCGCAGGCTTTTAATCAGTTAATTGAACTTATGAATCATGGTGGGAAAGTTGCTATTTTGGGTATTCCCCCAAAAGATACTCAAATTGATTGGAGCCAAGTAATTTTCAAAGGGCTATTTATGAAAGGCATTTATGGGCGTGAGATGTATGAAACTTGGTATAAAATGCGAACCATGTTGCAAAGCGGGCTTGATGTTGCCTCTGTCATTACGCATCATTTTAATATTGATAATTTTCAAGAGGCTTTTGAAATTATGGCATCGGGCAATTCTGGTAAAGTAATTTTAAATTGGCACTAGGAGTTTTAAGTATAAAATGAATAAATGGCTACCAGCACAAGAAACAGTTAACAATTCGCAATTACTTGCGTTTAAAAATAATATTGAAAAGAGCTACAAGGTTGAATTGAACAATTATGATGAGTTACATAAATGGTCTATTACAAATATAGAGAATTTTTGGCAAGAAGTTTGGGATTTTTGTGGCGTTATTGCAAGCAGTAAGGGGGGGGAAGTAATTGAGCCTGCTGAGAAGATGTGGAAAACAAAATTCTTTCCAAAAGCAAAGCTAAATTTTGCAGAAAATTTACTAAAACGCCGTGACGGTGCAGTTGCGATTACCTTTAAAGCAGAAGATGTTTTAGAGCAACAACTTACATTTAATGAATTATACGGGGAGGTAAGTAAGCTTGCCCAAGCCATGCGTGATGCAGGAATTGTTGAAGGCGATAGGGTGGCTGGATATTTGCCAAATGCACCAATTGCGGTAGTAGCTATGCTTGCCACGGCAAGTTTGGGAGCTATTTGGGTATCTGCCTCACCTGATTTTGGTGTATCTGCGGTATTAGATAGATTTGGGCAGGTTGAACCTAAAATTTTATTTGCCGTAGATGGTTATCAATATGGCGGTAAATATATTGATTGTCGCTCTAAATTGGCAGATATAGTAAAAAATATACCAAGCCTAAAAAAAATTATTATATCTGATTATTTACCAACAATATCAAATAGTAGCCTAATCATTGATAAAGAGCTTAGATATAAAGATTTTGTATCAACATATGACATTTTGGATATTAACTTTGTGCAAATGGATTTTAACGCGCCACTTTATATAATGTTTTCATCAGGCACAACTGGTGTTCCTAAATGTATAGTTCACTCAATAGGGGGAGTTTTACTGCAACATCTAAAAGAACATCAGCTACATTGTGATATAAAGCGGGGTGAGAATATATTTTATTTTACAACATGTGGTTGGATGATGTGGCAATGGCTTGTATCTGCGCTTGCGTCTTCTGCGACTATAATGCTATATGACGGCTCACCATTTTATCCATCACCATATGTGTTATTTGATTATGCAGATAAATATAATTGCAATTTTTTTGGCACTTCTGCAAAATTTATTGATGCTTTAAAAAAGAATGAGGCATGCCCTAAAGAACATAATAAGCTGACTAATATTAGAATGCTTGCCTCAACAGGCTCTCCTTTAGTGCATGAAGCATTTGACTATATTTACTCTGATATAAAGGAAGATATTCATATTGCATCTATTTCTGGGGGAACGGATATTATTTCATGCTTTGTACTTGGAAATCCAATATCCCCCGTCTATAGAGGAGAAATACAAGGGGCTGGTCTTGGCATGAATGTTGATGTTTTTGATGAAAATGGCAATTCCTTGCAGGATATAGCAGGGGATTTGGTATGTAAAACTCCATTTCCATCAATGCCAATATATTTTTTTAATGATATTGATGAGCAGAAATACGAAACAGCTTATTTTGATAAATTTGAAAATATATGGAGCCATGGCGATTGGTGTCAAAAAACTAAACATAAGGGTTTTGTTATTTATGGGCGCTCTGATGCCACTCTTAACCCTGGTGGGGTTAGAATAGGTACAGCTGAGATATACAGGCAAGTTGAAAAAATAGACGAAGTCAAAGAATCTATTGCCGTTGGGCAAGATATGTCAGATGGTGATATGAGAGTTATTTTATTTGTAGTCTTGGCAGATAATGTAAAATTAGATGATAAGCTAAAAACTAAAATAAAAACAACAATTAGAGAGGGGGCAACCCCAAGACATGTGCCTGCAAAAATTATTGTAGTTACGGATATTCCTCGCACAAAAAGTGGAAAAATAACAGAACTTGCAGTAAAACATGTGATACATAAAAGAGAAGTAAAAAATAAAGGTGCGCTTGCTAATCCTGAGGCTTTAGAGTTATTTAAAAATTTAGAAGAATTGAAAGGATAATTATTACTATGCGTGGTTTTTTTGCAATGGGGGTAGAGGGTATTTCAAAGCCTGCTAATGTGGGTAATTTGGTTAGGTCTTCCCATTCATTTGGGGCAAGTTATTTTTTCACTATTGCCCCTGTGGTTGATTTTAAGGGAATGAAATTATCTGATACATCTGATGCTTTTGATCATATGCCTTTTTATAATTTTAACTCTGTGGAAGAATTGTCGTTGCCTCATAAATGCTCTTTAGTTGGTATAGAGCTATTGGAAGAATCAATAGATTTACCCAGTTTCAAACATCCAACTAGGGCAGCCTATGTTCTTGGGCCAGAAAGGGGTAATTTATCAGATGAGTTAGTTAAAAAATGTGATTTTATCATTAAAATTCCCATGAAATTTTGCGTAAATGTAGGAGTTGCAGGGGCAATTGTTATGTATGATAGATTGATTAGTATGGGAAGATTTGCACCTCGTCCAGTAAAAGCAGGTGGTCCCACAGAATTTTTGCCTAAGCATGTACATGGTGGGCAAATAATTAGAACAGGTCGCCAATACACTCAATAGATATACATAATATTGAAATAAAATTACGTTTTTTAGTGAAAAACATTTTTTTATTGCTTTTAGATTTATTTTGTATAGAATATTCTCTGCTGGTTTAAAGGGGGGCTTAAGTTTAAAGGCTTTAAGGGGCGATAGACTAAAAAGCTTTGAAAGGTAACAAACTCACCCATTATCCCAAGATAAAAAAGAAAAGTAAAAAAAACATTAATTAGGAGGAAGCTTTTATGGCTGAAGAAAAAAAGATTGAGCGTCATGTTGTTATGGATTTAGAAAGTGGTGATGTATATGGTGTTGCCCTTAATGAAGATGGCTCTGTTTATGGTGTTCAAAAATTTGAAGCCGATATTCCAGCAATGCTTGGTATGCCTCCAAAAGCAAAACCACCAATGATGCCACCAGGGGCGCCTGGGGCAGAGAAAAAAGATGAACTTCCTTATGGCAAGACAATTTTTGCAATGGATTTATCTGGCTCTAAGGATAAGAATTTATTTACTATCGTTTGGCCAGATAAGGAGGAATTAGAAAAAGGTGAACTACCTCATGTTGCGGTAAAACCAATGCCAGAAGATTTATTAAAAGCAGGACTCGCCGCTTGGCCTGATAGTTTAAAAAGTGCAGTTCAAAAAGACCTAGAAAATGAAGAGGCTTTAAAAGAGGCCATGAAAGAAATCATAGATTTGGTTGGGCTTGAAAATGTTAAAAATGATTTAAAACAAAATATTGCGATGGCTCGTTTTATTCGTGCTAAAGGTGAGATATTAGAACAAAAATCAGGTAAAAATACAGGTCCTTCTTTGCATTTGGTATTCACAGGTAATCCTGGTACTGGTAAAACAACTGTTGCCCGTGAATATGCGAAGGTTTTACATGCGCTTGGTTTTATTAAAAAACCTAAAGTGCATGAAGTCAGTCGTACAGATTTAGTGGCTGGTTACGTTGGACAAACAGCAATTAAAACTAGAAAAGAAATTGAAAACGCTAAAGGGGGCGTATTGTTCGTTGATGAAGCATATGCTTTAACTATTAGTGATGCAGGCAACGACTTCGGCAAAGAAGCAATCGCTGAATTAGTAGCTGCAATGGAAAATATGCGTGATGATTTAGTGGTAATCGTTGCTGGCTATCCTGATCCTATGAAGCGTTTTATTGAGGCAAATGAAGGCTTGAAATCACGTTTCCAAACCTATCTTAATTTTGAAGATTACAATATTGATGAGCTTGCCAAAATTATGGATTATATGCTAGATGATCGTGGCTATACAATGGACGTTGATGCTAGAAAACTAGCTGTTCAAATGCTAGATGAAGAAATGAAAACTAGTAAGAAACATTTTGGTAATGGACGCACAGTTAGAAATTTAGTTGATAAGGCTGAGAAAAATTTAGCATTTAGACTAGATAAAGCGGGTATGCTTAAAAAAGGCGCTTTACCTGAAGATGAAATGAAAAGGGCTTTGACAACTTTCACTTTAGAAGATGTACAAGGAATTAGCCTTGCTGGGGTAGAAACTAAAAATGATAATAAGGGGGGAATTATTAACTTCCACGGTAGTGAGGAAGAAGAAAAAACCAATAATCCACCACCAACACCAACAGTTAAGGCAAATAGAAAATTTGGTCTGTAAATTACAGATAAACTTAATTTTTAAGATAAGGTTGCCTTTTGGCAACCTTTTTCTTTGTCTATATGCGATATAAGTGATATATTCTCCTTAAATAATTCATCGTTGTTTATTTTAAGAGTAGGAGTATTCGTTATGTCTGCCAAATTACAACCCCAAAGTAGTGAGCAAAATATATTAGATAATTTAATATTATATATGCGTGAATATTATTTGAAAGATGAAACAGAAATTTTGCTTGAGCTAAATGGTGAATTAAAAAGTTACAATGATATAAAAGATAAAATACAAATATCTGCAATTGAGCTTGTTAAAAATGTCAGGGCTAACCGTAAGCGTTTTGGCGGACTTGATAGTTTTTTACAAAAATTTGGTCTTGATACAGATGAGGGAATTGCCTTGATGTGTTTGGCAGAGGCACTACTTCGTATTCCAGATAGTACAACAGCCGACAGGCTAATTCGTGATAAAATAGGTAGCGCCAATTGGGACAAACATGTAGGCAGTGGTGATGATTTATTTGTTAACGCGTCAACTTGGGCGTTAATGTTAACTGGTAAGGTTGTTGCAAATATTCCCGAAATCAGGGAGGGGGATAAAAAACCATCTGATATATTAAGCTCAATGATAAGTCGTTTGGGTGAACCTGTGGTAAGGCAAGCAATGTTGCATGCTATGAAGATTTTAGGCAAGCAATTTGTTATGGGAAGAAATATAAAGGAAGCCTTAAATAGAGCAAAATCAGAAGAAAAAATGGGCTATAGATATTCATATGATATGTTGGGTGAAGGGGCAAGAACAAAGGAAGATGCAAAAAAATATTTAGATGCATATAAATCTGCCTTAATTACTATTGGTGAAAATGCGAGTAAGTCGGAAAAAAACTCGCCTATTACTTCGGCGGGTATTTCTGTGAAATTATCAGCTATTTATCCTAGATATGAATATTCTAAGCAGGATTTATGCGTGTTAGAGCTTACAAAATCTGTAAAAGAGCTTTGTCTTTTGGCGGCTAAATATAATATAGGGCTAACAATAGATGCGGAAGAAGCACGTAGGTTAGAAATTTCTTTAGAAATAATAAAAAATATTTATCTTGATGTAGAAATTGCTCAAACGGCTTGGACGGGTCTTGGGCTGGCTGTACAGGCATATCAAAAAAGAGCATTTAAGTTAATTGATTGGTTAGAGGCCTTGGTAAAAACTGGGGAAGAAATATACGGTTCTATTCGCCCACTCATGGTAAGGCTGGTAAAAGGTGCATATTGGGATAGTGAAATAAAACATTTTCAAGAATTGGGTGAGGAAGGATATCCAGTATTTACTCGCAAACATGCAACTGATATGTCATATATTGCTTGTGCGAAGAAATTATTAGATAGGCGCGATTTATTTTATCCACAATTTGCAACTCATAATGCTCATAGTTTAGCTACAATAGTTGAGATGGCAGGCGACAGTAAGGCAGGTTTTGAATTTCAACGCCTGCACGGTATGGGGGAGCCATTGTTCCACCAAATCGTAGGCCACAAAGGTGAGGCGGGAAAATATCCAGTTAGAATATATGCTCCAGTTGGTAGCCATGAAGATTTACTACCTTATTTGGTAAGAAGATTGCTAGAAAATGGCGCTAATTCATCATTTGTTAATCGCTTGCAAGATGATAAAGTACCAGTTGAAGAAATAACCAAAGACCCAATCTTATATATGAGAGAAGTGGATTTTAAACCGCATCCTAAAATTCCCCTTCCTGCAAATATATATGGCAAAGATAGGAGAAATTCTAAAGGTATTGAGGTCGCAGATACAAGAATAGAGCCTCTTTTAGAAGATATAAATTCATATATGAATAAAATGTCATATATTGCATCTCCAATAATAGATGGCCAATATAGATATGATAAAAATTCAGCTTTTATAAATGTTACTAATCCAGCAAATCACAGTGAGGTAATTGGTAAATTTGTAGTTGCCAGTAAAAAAGATATGCAAGATGCCGTAAATATAGCAGAAGAATTTTTCCCTACTTGGTGTAACACAGATGTAGAAAAACGGGCTGTAACTTTAATCAAAATGGCAGATTTATTAGAACAAAATAGGGCAGAACTTATCGCACTTTGTATCAAAGAGGCAGGAAAGACTATTCCAGATGCTGTGGCAGAGCTAAGAGAGGCAGTGGATTTTTGTAGATATTACGCAAATGAGGCAAAAAATCTAATGGCAGAGCCTATATCATTGACAGGACCAACTGGTGAAGATAATCACCTTATTTTACAGGGTAGAGGAGTATTTTTATGTATTAGCCCTTGGAACTTTCCTCTAGCAATATTTTTAGGACAAGTAAGCGCTGCTTTGGTTTGTGGCAATTGTGTAATTGCTAAACCAGCTATGCAAACCTCTCTAATTGCTATGCGTGCGGTGGAGCTGTTTTTAGAGGCAGGTATCCCACCAAAAGCCTTAATGCTAATCCCAGCAGATGGAAAAGAAACAGGCGAAATATTGGTTGCAAATTCAAAAATTGCAGGAGTTGTTTTTACGGGCTCTACAAATACTGCTTGGACAATAAATAAAATATTAGCAGCAAGAGAAAACGCGCCAATAGTACCACTAATTGCAGAAACTGGTGGGCAAAATGCAATGATAGTTGATAGTTCTGCTCTGCCAGAGCAAGTTGTTGATGATGTGATTACTAGTGCTTTTGGCTCTGCGGGGCAGCGTTGTTCCGCACTTCGTGTTTTATTTTTACAAGAAGAAATAGCAGATAAAATAATCACTATGCTAAATGGCGCAATGCAAGAAATTATTATTAGCAATCCAGCAGAGCTTAAAACTGATATAGGACCTGTAATAGATAAAATGGCAATGGATAGATTGCAGTCCCATATTGATAAAATGAAAAAAGAAGCAAAAATTCTAACAGAATTAAAAATTGCAGAAAAATTAAAAAATAATGCTACATTTATTCCTCCAATTGTATTTGAAATTGAAGATATAAATATATTGCAAGAAGAAAATTTTGGACCAATATTACATGTAATTAGATATTCCGCTAAAGATTTGGATAAGATACTGACATCTATTAACGATATTGGTTTTGGATTAACTCTGGGCGTGCATACAAGGGTTGAACATTCAATGCGATATATCATTGCTAAAACTAATGTTGGTAATAACTATGTTAATCGTTCAATGATAGGGGCAGTGGTAGGAGTACAGCCTTTTGGAGGACAGGGGCTTTCTGGTACTGGTCCTAAGGCGGGGGGGCCTCATTATCTAACTAGATTTGTAACTGAAAAAACAGTAACTATCAATACAACTGCATCTGGTGGTAATACAACACTTGTGTCGCTGTCAGAAGATGAATAAGGCTATATTTATTTATGAGTAACTTATTTAATATAGCATCACATTGGGCTGGTATGAGTGTTGGCATATTGGGAGGCTCATTTAATCCAGCTCACACAGGACATCTTCATATAGTAGAAGAAGCATTAAAATATTTAAGGCTAGATGCTGTATGGCTTATGGTATCGCCGCAAAACCCACTTAAATCTAAAGATGATATGTATAGTTTTGAGCAAAGATTTGAAAGCGCGCAAAATATCGCAAAAAATAATCCTAAAATATTTGTGAGTGATATAGAAACTAAATTAAATAGCTGTTATACGGCAGAAACACTAAGCATTATTAAATATTATTGCAAAAAGACAAATTTTATCTGGCTGATGGGTATGGATAATTTGCAACAAATACATAAATGGGAAAATTGGCAGCATATTTTTAATTTAATGCCAATTGCGGTCATAGATCGTCCACCTGCTACCTTAAGTGTTAGAAACTGCCCTGCAAAAATGACGTTTAATCAATATAAAATTCCAATTTCTTCATCTTTTGAATTAAAAAATATGATGGCGCCTGCATGGTGCATTTTGCCAATTCCACTAAGCCCAATTTCTGCAACTGATATTCGTAAAATAGCCAAAGAAAAATAATAGAGTTTTAAAAAAAATACTTGCAGTTTTTTATAATATTATGTAGTTTGCATATCTGTTGATTAAATATGCGCCTGTAGCTCAACTGGATAGAGCACCTGACTACGGATCAGGAGGTTTGGGGTTCGAATCCCTACAGGCGCGCCACTCACCCCCCGTACTACTACTACCTGCGCCCTTGTGCTACTATCCTCTGCGTTCTCGTGCTACTATCCTCTGCGTTCTCGTGCTACTATCCTCTGCGTTCTCGTGCTACTATCCTCTGCGTTCTCGTGCTACTATCCTCTGTATCCTCGTACTAGTATCCTCTGCGTTCTCGTGCTACTATCTTACTATCCTCTGTACTTTCCTGCCACTTACTTCCGTGCCACCTGCTCTTGCACCATATATAATTTACATATTGACGACAGTGCTGTGTTATGTTATTGTTGTGGCTGTATATATAAATGAATGAGTAAATTTATGACAGATTATGAAGACAGTCAATGGCAAGAAAAATTACTAAAAGATGGCAAAATATATAGTATTTGCCCCACTATTTCCCTAGATATTGAAATTGGCGATGTTGTCGTTGGTGGGTTGGTAGCAAAGCAAAAAATTGAAAAAGTATTTTTTTTATTATCACAAACAAAAATTGGACAGAAATTATTGTCAGAGGGTTTAAAATCTGATGTAAAAATTATTATAGATGATAAAAATTTTATTGGCAGAGAAAGTACAAATGCATATTTGTGGAAAAATAATATTTATATGCGCTCATCTATGAGCAGTGCAGAATTATCACTTATTTTGGTGCATGAACTTATGCATATTCAACAAAATAGTTACGATATTGGTGTAAAACATATCCATGAACTGAGGCTAGACCAGGCAATTCAACTTGAGTGGGCTTTTGAGGCGGAAGCTTATGCTGTATCTGCTCAATTTGCATTAGAGCTGGCAAATAGAAGTAAAGATGCCCCCAAAGATTCTTGGACAAGTTATGATGCCATGCAGGCCTTAAAGGTAGAAATACCCGATGCTTATTTAATCGCTTGTGCTATATCTAATATAGAAGATATTTATAATGGTAAGCATATGGCGCTACAATTTATAATGTTTTATAGCGATGATTATACAAGAAATATCTATGCTAACTATATGTTAGCGCATTTTAATAGAATTAAAGCCCTAGATAAAATTATGGTTAATGCCCGTTCTTATAAAAAAGAACTACCAAAAGGAACTATAAAAGATAAGTTTAATTATTTGGGCAAGGCTTATTTAAAAGAGCATGCGCCAGAATCTGATTTATCTAATAGCAAATATTACTCAGCCATGCCCAAACAAGTTAAGAATAGGATTGTTGAATTTTATCAAAATTTATCTTTAATTACCCATTTTAGACAAAAAAGAGCAGTTAAAAATATCCCAAGCTACAGTAAAGCAGATATTGCACCCAAAATATATATTCCTAAAAACAGCAATTAAGCCGCCATAGAGTCATTCATTTCTTTTTCAAGATTTTGAATTAGCTTGTCCATAAATTCTTCGGTTGTGAGATATTTTTGCTCACCGCCAACTAAGAGTGCTAAATCTTTAGTCATATATCCAGCCTCAACTGTTGATATACAAACATTTTCTAAAGTTTCTGCAAATTTTACAACATCTGGGGTTTCATCAAATTTGCCACGATATTTAAGCCCTTGTGTCCATGCAAATATTGAGGCAATTGGGTTTGTAGATGTTGGTTTTCCTTGTTGATGTAGGCGATAATGTCTGGTAACTGTACCGTGTGCAGCTTCTGCTTCTACTGTTTTTCCATCTGGAGTAAGCAAAACAGATGTCATTAGCCCCAAAGAGCCAAATCCTTGCGCAACCACATCTGATTGCACATCACCATCATAATTTTTACAAGCCCAAACAAAGCTACCTTCCCATTTAACAGCGCAGGCAACCATATCATCAATTAAGCGATGCTCATAAGTTAGACCTTTAGCGTCAAATTCAGCTTTAAATTCACTGTCAAAAACCTCTTGGAACAAGTCCTTAAATCTTCCGTCGTACGTTTTAAGAATAGTATTTTTTGTAGATAGATAAACGGGATAATTTCTCTGTAATCCATAATTAAAGCATGCTCTTGCAAAACCCTTTATAGAAGAATCTAGATTATACATGCCCATAGCAATTCCCGCGTCCTCAAAATCAAATACTTCATGCGTTTGAGCTTCTCCCCCATCTGCAGGTTGAAAGGTAAGTGTTAGCTTGCCTGCCGATGGAATTTTTATGTCAGTTGCCCGATATTGATCACCAAAAGCATGACGGCCAATTACAATTGGCTCTTTCCAACCTGGAACATATCTTGGAATATTGCTACATATAATAGGTTCACGAAATACAGTTCCACCAAGTATATTGCGGATAGTACCGTTCGGAGATTTCCACATTTTTTTTAAATTAAATTCTTCTACCCTTGCCTCATCTGGGGTAATAGTTGCACATTTTACCCCAACCCCATATTTTTTAATAGCATTTGCCGCATCAATTGTTATTTGGTCATCTGTTACATCACGATTTTCTACGCTTAAATCAAAATATTTAAGGTCAATGTCAAGGTAAGGAAGAATAAGGCGCTTTTTTATAACGTCCCAAATAATTTTTGTCATTTCATCGCCATCAATTTCAACTACTGGATTTTTTACTTTGATTTTAGCCATATCTAACTTCCTTTCTTGTGTGATGATGTTACTTACCGATTATACATTTCTTTTTGTTGTACATATTTTACAGGATTATTTGATTTAATCCATGCTTTTGCAATTTTTTTTGCCTGTTTTATATCTTTTTTTTCTTATTCATAATTATCAATTAGCAGTTTTTGCTGTTTTTTTATAAATTCAACTAATTTTTTATTATTTTTTTTATTGCCATATTTTAATGCGGCTCTGTACCAGCTATAAGCTTTAATTGGCTTTTCTTGGCGTTTTGCAATGGCGGCAAGCCTTATAAAAGCATGCAGATTTTTTTCTTTGGCTAATTCTTCAAACCAATATTTTGCTTTTTCTAAGTCAAGCTTAAAGCCGCCTTTACCCTTTGAATATAGGTCAGCTATTATATACATGGCTCTTTCATCACCGTTACTTGCCATATTTAGCATATTTTCAAGCGGGTGAGGGGCATCTTCATAAAGTGGAGTATATACAGGGTCTTGTTTATATTTATTATTTAAATCATTTGCATATATGTTGCTTGTTGCAAATAAATAAAAAAATATTAGTAATAAATATAGATATTTTTTTAGCATATCATTTACCCTTTTTATTTACTTGTTTAAAAATTTGCAATACTTCCAATATGGTATTCCCTTTTATTAAAGCTTTACCTTCGGTGTATATAATGAATTTAGTATTTTTTTTAAAACCTCTGTCAACCGTTTTGATAATAATATATAGAGGCTTTTCATTAGCATTTTTAAATATAGAAAACATGGCTGTATTTGTGGTTGAATCAATAGCATAATCACGCCATTCACCTCTTGATACACGCATACCATAAATTGACAGTATTTGATTTAATTCAAACCGGCTAAAGGCTATTTTTGAGCCTTGATACCATTTTTTGGGAAAATTAAATAATTCAACCATATATTATTTCTTTAAGTAATTTAATTATATTTTAAAGTAAGTAATCTATCATAAAAAAATATTTGCTTAAATAGCTTGTTGCAATAAAATAACATATATATGAGTTAAGCAATAAAATAAAAATAAAAATAAAAATAAAAAAATAGGAGAATTTCAAATGGTCTTAATGCATAGCCCCTTTTGTGATACAAATTTCAAAGCAAAAGATTTTAGGTTAAAAGCAACTGATGGCAAAGAATATAGCTTTTTAGATATTAAGGGGGAAAAAGCAACATTGATTATGTTTATTTGCAATCATTGTCCATATGTTAAGACTATTATTAGTAAATTGGTTGAAGATGTAAAAAAACTGCAAGAAAATGGGGTAGGGGCTGTAGCTATAATGCCTAATGATACTGATGAATATCCTGAAGATAATTTTGAAAATATGAAAAAATTTGCAAAAGAACATAACTTTACATTTCCTTATTTAATAGACGAAACACAAGAAGTTGCAAAAAGCTATGATGCTATTTGTACCCCTGATTTTTTTGGTTTTAATGCAGATGATATGCTTAGATACCGTGGTAGATTAGATGAAGTTACTCCATCAAATATACCAGATGAAGATGTTAAGCGAGAGCTACTTAACGCGATGCTTTATATTGCAGATACTGGAAATATGCCAAAAAAACAAACCCCATCTATGGGCTGCTCTATTAAGTGGAAAAATAAGGTAGCATAAATCAAAGGCAGTGCTTTTATTCTTCGTATTTTTGTCTTTCGTATAAGTGTAGCTTTTTGTCGTGCTTATTACCACTTTCCCGTCGTTATACGGAATAATACATAGAAAACTCAACTGGATGAGGCATAGTTTCGTATGTATCAATTTCTTCTTCTTTTAAAGATATATATCCATCAATCATATCTTTGGTAAATACATCGCCTTCTAAAAGAAAATCATTGTCTTTGCTAAGCGCATACATAGCGGCGCGCAAAGAACGGCATACTTGTGGCATTGCATTTTGCTCATCCATTGTCATTTCATATAAATCATGGTCAGCAGCATCACCTGGGTGGATTTTATTTTTTATACCATCAAGCCCCGCCATCATCATTGCAGCAAAAGCAAGATATGGGTTAGCTCCTGGGTCTGGGAAACGAACTTCAACCCTTTTACCATTCGGGGAAACAGCAAATGGAATCCTACAAGATGCAGAGCGATTCCTAGCAGAATATGCAAGCATAACAGGTGCTTCATAGCCAGGAACTAAGCGTTTATAGCTATTAGTTGTGGGGTTGGTAAATGCATTTAAGGTGCGTGCATGCTTTAAAATACCACCAATATAATATAGACATTCTTTTGATAGACCTGAATATTCATCACCCGCAAATAGAGGTTTGCCATCTTTCCAAAGTGACTGATGGCAATGCATGCCAGAGCCATTATCACCAAATACTGGTTTTGGCATAAATGTTGCGGTTTTGCCAAATGCATGTGCCACATTGTGAACAACATATTTATAAAGTTGCATTTTATCGGCAATATCAACCATTGTGCTAAATTTCATACCAAGTTCACATTGTGATGGGGCAACTTCATGGTGATGTTTTTCCATGACAACGCCCATTTCATCTAAAACTGATACCATTTCTGCCCGCAGGTCAGATAGACTGTCAACTGGTTGTACTGGGAAATAACCTCCCTTAACACTGGGGCGATGTCCCATGTTGCCATTTGCATATTCTGTATCAGAGTTATATGGACCTTCTTCACTATCTATCTCAAAGCCAACTCTGTGCATATCAATGTTAAGCCTTACATCGTCAAAAACAAAAAATTCAGCTTCTGGTCCAAAATAGGCCGTGTCTGCGATATTTGTTTCTTTTAAATATTTTTCAGCCTTAAGTGCAATAGAGCGAGGATCTCTATCATAAGCCTCACCATTCATAGGCTCTATTATATCACAGAATATAGTTGCTGTTGGCTGTGAAGAAAAAGGATCAAGATTAACCGTGGTTAAATCAGGTCTTAGCGTCATGTCAGATTCATTAATATTTTTCCAGCCAGCAATTGAGGAGCCATCAAACATAATCCCCTCATTTATCAAATCTTTATCAATGCTTGAAATATGCTGGGCTGTATGTTGCATTTTTCCTCTAAGGTCAGTAAATCTAAAATCAACATATTGGACATCATTTTCTTTTAAAAAAGACATAAATTTTTCATAAGATGATATTTTTTCTTTTAAAGACATGATTTAGCTCTCCTTTAATTCAGCTCTTTATTTGTAAAAATAGTATTTAAAACTAATTTATATTTTTTTGCAACTATGTAATTGCAAGAAGATAATATTTTTTATTTGACCTATGTTATGATTTTAATGTATAGCATAGGCAACAATTATTTTATGGCGGCTGTAGCTCAGTTGGTAGAGCACTCGGTTGTGATCCGAGCTGTCGCGGGTTCAAGCCCCGTCAGTCGCCCCATT
>JALTWL010000201.1 GCA_027047045.1 Micavibrio sp. | reverse complement strand
TTTCTGCTGCCTCTTTTAAACGTTGTAAGGCAAGTTTATCTTCCCGAAGGTCAATAGAATTTTCCTTCTTAAATTCATCGGCCAAATAATCAATGATACGACTGTCAAAATCCTCACCACCAAGGAACGTATCACCATTAGTAGATTTAACTTCAAAGACACCGTCACCAACTTCCAAAATTGATACATCAAAAGTACCACCACCAAGGTCATAAACAGCAATTATTCCACTGTCCTTTTTATCTAGACCATATGAAAGTGATGCCGCCGTTGGCTCATTGATAATACGTAGTACTTCAAGCCCTGCAATTTTACCCGCATCTTTAGTTGCCTGTCTTTGACTATCATTAAAATAAGCAGGAACGGTAATTACAGCTTGCGTTACTTTCTCACCTAAATATGACTCTGCCGTTTCCTTCATCTTTTGTAAGATAAAAGCACTTATTTGACTGGGAGCATATTTTTTACCCATAACCTCAACCCAAGCATCGCCATTATCACCTTTAACAATTTTATAAGGAGCATTTTTCTTAAGTTCTTTTACTTCCTTATCATTAAAGCGACGACCTATTAAGCGTTTAATACCAAAAATAGTATTTTCAGGATTTGTAACCGCTTGGCGTTTAGCTGGCTGTCCAACTAAATGCTCACCATCATCGGTAAAGGCTACCATTGACGGGGTTGTTCGTGTTCCTTCTGAATTTTCTATTACTTTTGGTTTGTCCCCGTCCATGACAGAAACACAAGAATTTGTTGTACCTAAATCGATACCAATTACTTTGCTCATAGCTTTTCTCCTTCTTTGGCAAATATATCAGATAATCCCAAATAAATTCGGCAATTATCATTTATTCCCACCACACATAAGTGATAAAATAGAATCATACCACCCAGTGTGAACTACAGGGCACTATAACGCACTTCTAATTGAACATGCAAGTGCCTTATCTTATTTCTTCATTGTAACATAAAGTTACTTGCAAAGTCAATGCTATTATGTTAAAATCAGCAATATTTTTCTATAAAAATAAAAGTTTATTTTGTTTTTTACCTAAATTTAATATACAAATATCCACATCAAATTATTAAAAATATGTGGTAAATAGACATGGATAAATTAAAAATAGAGGGCGGTTATCCGCTAAAAGGTGAAATTACTATTAGCGGCGCTAAAAATTCTGCTCTTCCCTTGATGGCTGCAAGTCTTTTGAGTAGTGAGATTTTAAATTTAGATAATTTACCTGACTTAATGGATATAAATTCTCTATCGGAATTACTAGAAAATATGGGAAGTAAAATCACAAAAGGGCAAAATTCTATTTCTGTAGATAACTCTGATATAAGCTCTACTCTTGCCCCTTATGATATAGTTAGAAAAATGCGCGCTAGCGTTTTAGTACTTGGACCTTTGCTTGCAAAATATGGCAGTGCTACTGTTTCTTTGCCTGGTGGCTGTGCTATTGGTACAAGACCTGTTGACATGCATATAAATGCATTAGAAGAAATGGGTGCTTCAATAGAAATTAAAGAAGGATATATATATGCAAAAGCTCCAAAGGAGGGCTTAAGGGGAGCTGAGATTGTTTTTCCTCAAAAATCTGTCGGCGCAACTGAAAATATTTTAATGGCAGCAACTCTTGCAAATGGAACGACCACCATTGCTAATGCCGCTAAAGAGCCTGAAATAGAAGATCTTGCCAAATGTTTAATCCAAATGGGGGCAAAAATTGAGGGTATTGGTACAGATTTACTAACTATTACAGGGGTTAAAAATCTAAAATCTACGAACTATTCGGTAATTGCAGATAGAATAGAAACCGGTACTTATATGATAGCAGTTGCAATGACGGGGGGGGAGGTAATATTCAAAAATACAAGGCTTGATTTTTTGTCCGCATTATTGCCAATCTTAAAAATGGCAGGGATTGATATAGTAGAGCTAAAAAATGGTGATATAAAAGTAACAAGAAATAAAAATAAACCATTAAATGCCGTTGATATAACAACAAAGCCTTACCCCGGTTTTCCAACTGATTTACAAGCCCAAATTATGGCTATGCTCACCATTGCTGATGGGGCGGCGGTTGTTGATGAAACTATTTTTGAAAATCGCTTTATGCATGTGCCAGAACTTGCCCGCATGGGGGCTGATATTACTATCAAAGGCTCATCTGCACTTGTTCGTGGGGTAAAAGAACTCAAAGGCGCAGAAGTCATGGCAACAGACCTTCGCGCGTCTGTTTCATTGATACTTGCAGGGCTAGTTGCAAACGGCACAACTATTGTAAATAGAATATATCACCTAGACAGAGGATATGAAAAGCTAGAGGAAAAATTAGGTGCTTGTGGCGCAAAATTAACTCGTATTAGTTAAATAAATACAGAAAATATTCATGTGTATAGTTGAAATAAAGCTGAATAAAACAATTGCTAAAAATCGCTCAAAAGAAGTAAAATATGAACAAAAGCGGGCAATTGCCGATATTTTGAATTCTAATCAATTTCAATCTTTTGATATTGACGCGCCCTATAGTTTGACTTTATCTATTGAAAATAGACATATTTGTTTTTGCTTAAATTCAACTAAAGATAATGCAACAAAAACAATAGAAATATCACTAACACCTTTTAGACGACTAATCAAAGATTACTTTATTATATGTGAAAATTACTATAAAACTTTAAAAAATGGCTCATATCTTAATATTGAAGCCATAGATATGGGAAGAAAAGCTTTACATGATGAGGCAGGTGAGCTATTAAAAAATAGGCTAACCAAGCAAAATATATCACTAGATTTGCAAACAGCAAGAAGATTATTTACTTTAATTTGCGTATTGCATATTCGTGTTATATACTAGTTGGTCGGTTTTTAAAAATTTGAAACGTAATAACAAATAAAAATGGGAAAGATATGTCAGAAAAAGAAGATTTAATGGAATTTGAAGCAACTGTTACAGAAATATTGCCAAATGCTATGTTTCGGGTAAAGATAGATGAAAACGGGCATGAAGTTTTAGCTCACAGCTCTGGTCGTATGCGTAAAAACCGTATCAGAGTGCTTGTTGGCGATAAAGTAACCGTTGAAATGACACCTTATGACTTGACAAAGGGTCGTATTACATTTCGTCATAAATAATAAATTTAGTGAGGCAAATATGGCTGAGTTAATACTAGCATCTGCATCGCCTAGAAGATTGCAGTTGTTAGAACAAGTTGGGATAATCCCAAGCAAGGTTATTCCAGCTGATATTGATGAGTCTTGTCTTAAAAAAGAATTACCAAAAAAATATGCTCTGCGTGTCGCTAGACAAAAGGCTGAAAAAATAGCAGAAACTCATAAAAATAAATTTATAATTGCTGC
>JALTWL010000200.1 GCA_027047045.1 Micavibrio sp. | reverse complement strand
ACTATAAATAATTGTTTCATAAATGCTGTATTTCATTTAATGTTCTCCTTATATAAAAGATTAAATTAGACTCTCCATTAAATATTGTTTCTATTATTATACCTTCTATATCATTTGTTTCTTTACTTCTAAAATTACCTAAAATTAAATTATAATCTACTATATCCGTATAACATTTATGGGTTTTTGGTGTTATTGTTTCAAAAAACAATTCTGCAGACACTTCTTTAAAATCTTTACTTATTTCTTGCATTTTATCTCTCTTCTATTCAAAAGGGTTAAAATTGCTTTCATAAAATTCTAATCCAGGCACTATAAAATAATTGCTTCTAATTCCGTTAGTCACTTTTGATTTCCTTATAAATCCTGCCTGTTTCATATAAGCTATTATTGTCTTAGGTTTTCCGTTCCCGTCTGTAATATTAGAATAAAGATAAAGTAAGCTATCTTCATCTATATGACTATCTGTAGTTATTACATTCTGCACATCATATTCATAAGCTAACTCTTCAAATTTTTCAAACATCTTTTCTTTCAACAAATAAACTATTTTTTGAGCCCCTGTGAGTTTATCTGCTATTGATGTTTTCTTTAATTCGGAATCTAATGCTGTTGTATATTCAATACTTGAAAGATTCGAATATTTAGTAGCTAACCAGAAAGCGAAGTCCTTAATTTCTGTTTTTAATTTATAGATAAATTCTTCTGTTCCGCCTAATTCTTTAACTTCAGCTAAATCCTTTAATTTATTAGGCGTTTCAATTAGAACAAACCTTCTATCAAATTCATCCAAAACTAAAGGATTCCTGTTGGCTGTCAAGATGAACGTTATATTATGTCTATAATTGTACCCTGTTTGGCGCATAGGACGAATCTGGACAATTTCTGAACCGGAGTAAGTTTTTAACTGGCCTAACAGCTCGTTACGTTCTCTAACAGATGATACCTTATCGCCGTATTCATCTAATTGAACAAAATATTTATCTACTAGCCAGCTATTATATTGTTCAAGAAACTCTCTAACTGAAGGTCTTGCGAAATTTTCTGAAGGCAAGAAATTAGATAGCCAATTAACAAATAAGTCCTTACCAGAACCGCTTGTACCCAAGAAATAAAAAATTACTGGAGAATAATTGAACGTTGTAAATTTTGTCCTTAAGAATTTGAAAATATATTCCCGTGTTTGTTTATCTGGTATTAAAGATTCAAAATAAGCTAATGTGTACTTTGGATATGCGGCGTTTTTGTATATTTGAGGATTATTGATAATAGCCAAAGGGTTCTTTCTAGTAAAGAGGTTAAAAAATATTGCTCCTGCTTTTTCGTAGAAACCGAATTCTTGTGTAGGTTTTTGTAACGCTTTAACCAAAGCTATTTTTTGTTGAAAAATCGGCTTTTTAATTGTTCTTTCTCCAACAATATTTATATATGAAAGAATGTCATTTTCTTTTGAGAAAGATTTAACTTTTCTATTCTGCAAATCTACTGCGTAAAATATCATTCTTTCTGCATCATAGAAAATATATAACTTTTCGCCAGTTTTTGTTTTGATAACTAATTTTGTCTTTTGCCAATTCTCGTCATAACGCCACAAAGGTTTGCCATCAACCTTCGCCCTTCCTGATAACATAGGATTGATGATATTTGTTAGCAATTCTTTATCTTTGAGCGGTTCAGGTAACAATGAATTAGCTTCGGAGATGAATTTAACGTAAACTGTTTCGTCTATTGATTCATCTGCGCCAAGAATGGCAGATAATCTTACTAAGTAGTCCGACCGTTCGCCTTTTTTAATATCTTTTGGAGTGATGTAACCTTGTGTTTTATACTTTTCTTTATTTCTGAAACTTTTTGGTGTTATAATAGACCATAAATGTTTATTAAATTCTTTAGTTACAAGGAATTCTTTTATATCTGGAGCTAAGTATTTCGGTGTTCCTAATGATTCTTCCTTTATTACTTTTATTTCTTTTGTTTTCTTTAGCAATAAAAGAAATTTAATAACTTGTTCTGGAATTGTAGTTATATTTATATTTTCAATTTGTTCTTTAGTTTTATTTCCTTCTGTTGGCGCATAAACAGCACCATTGTCTGAATAAAAGTCTAATTCTATAGGAAAATCTTTTATTCTGAATGAAACTAAGTCGTGAAATTCTCTGATTCTGTCGTTATTTTGGTTGAAACTATTTGAATCTAGTTTGTACAAAATTGTCCCGCCACCTGCGGGTTTGCCTACAGAATGATAAACTAACGGATTATTGTTATCTAATGATAAAAATATTTTCAATGTTTGTTCGTTGTCTGCATCTATAGCTATTAGGTTTATATCTCTGCCTGTGAGAATTAAACCTAAATCAGAATCTGTTTCGTTTCTTTTTTTCCTGTATAATATATTCCAATTATCAGGAAACTTTGGTGTGTTCTTTTCTCCATTTTCATTCCTTTTTAATTCACCTTTTAATGGAACAGTCCATAATCCGTATTCGATAAAATCTTTTAATTTCATTATAGGTATTCATCATAGCTTTCATCATCATTATCATCATTATCGTTACTAGATTCATCTATTAAAGAATTATCATTTTTAGTTAATTCTTTGTCTTCTGAATCTATTAAATTTTGTGTTTCTTTATAAATATATTCTGTTAATTTTGGTTCGTTATCCACTCTTTCCCAGTATCCATGTGGAAAAACACCAGTAAATTTATATTCTTTACAAACATAAAATATTCCATTCTTTTCTTGTGTATCTAGCCAAACAGGCAGAATATTATGAATTTCTATTTTTTCTGTGTAAAATTTGACCAGACGTCTAAATGTCTGATATTGTTTTTTTGGAATATTATATTTATTAGCTATTTTTGTTAGCGGCACGCCTAATTGATATAGGTTACTAGCTTCATCAAGGATATCTTTAGGCAATAAAAATCTATAATTTGACATAACCACTCCAATTTAACTAATAGGAAGAAATTTCAAAATCCCCATTAACTTTTACTTTACAATAAAAATTACTTATTGCGTCCCTTCCCAAAATATTTCTGATTATATTTATAATTTCTTTTCTGTAGTGTTTATCTTTATGTATTGTTTTATTATCTATTAAAAAATAGTTTTGTTGTTTTATTTTTAGTATTTTATATGCAAGGAATTCTTCTTCTATTATAATTTCAATTAGTATTTCTTTTATGTCTGGCCTATTTTCAAAAATAAATCTATCTTTTTTATCATCATATATAGGAAATAATCCAGGTTTGAGAATGTAAATCAAATCTGAAATTAAATGTTTTATATATTTATATTGATTAACTGTTTCCATTTATATACCCTCAATTGTTAACAAATAATAAAGTCTGCTATATGTTAAAAATATCTCTTTCAATTTTAACGTAGTAAAAACTGCGAAAAATTCTAGATCTTAAACGGATATTATGTATATCGTTAAACTCTCTTTTCAAAATATTTATTAACTTATATTTATTTTTTAATTCTTCGATTTCAAAAATTTCAAAAAACTTCTTAGTTTCGTAACTAGAAAATATAAAATTTATTTTTATATGATCGTTATTATCTATTTCTATTGTTAAATCTATTTCATCATATCCTTTAATTTTTAATGATTGAACTGTTTCTATAGGGTTTAATTTACTTATTTCAAATATAATTTCTCTAAGATTTTCTTTGTTCATACTTGCACCTCAATTGTTAACAAAATAATAAAGGCCAACAGCAAATAGCTGTTGGCCTTATCCAATTACAATATAATGTTTTTAATCTTTTTAACCGAGAAATAACTTGGGAAAATCCTAGCTTTTAGCCGAATGTTGTATATATCGTTAAATTCTTTCTTTAATGTATCAATTAACAACTTTTTATTTTTAATTTTGTCAATTTCAGAAATTTCAATGTGTTTTTTCGTTTCGTAGTCTCTTGTTAAAAATTCTATTTTTATATATTCATTATCTGTTTTTATAGCTAATTTTATTTCATCGAAGTCTTTAAACATCAACGAATCTTCTGTCAGTATTGGAGTTAATCCGCTTACTGCTTTAACGATCTCTCTAAGGTTTTCTCTATCCATTGTTACACCTCAATTGTTAGCAAAATAAAAAAGGCCAGCAATAAATAACTGGCCTACCCACGTCACACTAAAAAGAATTATATAACCAAGTATTTGATATCTAATCATGCTATTACCCTCTTAATATTATGGTGCGGGTACCCGGAGTCGAACCGGGACGATGTCACCACCGACGGATTTTAAATCCGTTGCGTTTACCAATTTCGCCATACCCGCTATGTTAGTGTGTCATAATCTAGACTACACTATAGCCTATGTCAAGGACAGAGATGCCAGAGGAGCCAGAGGAGCCAGAGGAGCCAGAGGAGCCAGAGAGAGAGCCAGAGAGAGCCAGAGGGAGCTAGATGGGGCTATAGGATAGGTACCAGCGCCAGAGAGTGCCAGAGGGAGCTAGATGGAGCTATAGGATAGGTACCAGCGCCAGAGAGTGCCAGAGGGAGCTAGATGGAGCTAGATGGAGCTATAGGATAGGTACCAGCGCCAGAGAGTGCCAGAGAGCCAGAGAGTGCCAGAGAGTGCCAGAGGGAGCTAGATGGAGCTATAGGATAGGTACCAGCGCCAGAGAGTGCCAGAGGGAGCTAGATGGGGCTATAGGATAGGTACCAGCGCCAGAGAGTGCCAGAGAATAAAAAAAGCCGGATATTCCGGCTAAAGTTTTTGTTGGCGAATTAATTCTATCGTACATTGTAAGCATGTGCGAAATTCGTCCACTGGCCTATCCGGCTTGTGGAAAAGCATTGAATTTTGGATTTTCCCACATTTGCTGCATGTGCAAAATTTATAATTGTTATATAATGGTACATACTCCACCAATTCGCCTGAATCTAATTTGATGTCAATAAATGCAGCTAGTGGTTTCTCTTTCTTTAACCGCTCTATTCTTTCCTTTAATAACCTTATTTCTTTTTCTGTTTGCATTATATCAGATCGAATCAATGTTGTTAATCGTCTGTTTTTCATTGCTTTCTCCATATAGAATAATCCCGGCTGGATTAGTTTTCCAGCCGGGAAACTAAAGGATTAGACGGAATCGCGCAATCCGTGTTCGGAGTAGAAATATTCGCGCAGATCGTCTTTAATGTCGAAATACTGCGCTTTGTCGTCAAAAACAACAGTGGCGGCTTGCTCGTCAATAGCTGCTTTCTCCGCCGGAAGATCTTCAACGGAAACTTCCCCGCTGACGACCTTTTCCAACAAGGCCGCTTCAGACGCTTTCTTTGCCGCGGCGGCTTTGGCCCGAGCGCGAGAACCAAAGAGGCAGACAGAAGGGTATTTGCCTTCATTGTCTTGTCTGAATTGGCTTATCGGCTCCCACTTATCGTGGTAAGTACAATATTTACCTATCAAAGTATCGTCCACCCAGCATTCTGGGGAAGGTGTGCGACCACGTTTCGCTTCCACCATATTGATGATGGTTGGAAGAATAGTTTTTACCTTCTTTTCCTTGTTCTCTTCAAGGAAGGACACCAGTTCGATGAAATCTTTTTTGATAGTAGTCATTGTATTTTCTCCTGTAGTTAACTATGTCACCATTGACAAGTGTAAGTATAGTTAAGTTTACACCTTTGTCAACACTTTCAAACAAATTTTTTGCTTGTGTTTAGTGTATCGACCTATTGGAGCTAATTCTTTAGCTATTTAGATTGGAACTAATTCTCATTATCAGTCGGCTCGTGCGCGATATATTATATAAAGAATTGCAAGAAATATGCCATAAGTATAGGTTTATTGTATAGGTGGTTAGGTTAGTATCCACTAACGTTATGATTGTATGTTCATATCATCTATTCGTGTATGAATATATGTTCATATTAAGTTTGCTTTGTAAGTTATTGATTCGTGGCGGGCCGGGAAGGGTGGTCAGGAGAGCGATTTAGAATGAGTATAAGTAAAAGGTTGGTCTAATGGGCGGAAAGTGTAGCAGAATCAATAAGATACGACGGAATGCTAGAAAGTACTTGATAGCAACAACTTTCTATACTTTAGTAAAAAAGTAGGGTATTTATTCTGGTAAAAGGATTGACATTGAAAAAATAATTTTTTACTACTTACTTGATATAAAAACCCTAAATAGCTGATTTAGTTATATTTTTTCTGTAAAATAGTGATCTATAAATCCGTAGTGAGATCAATTAGTTAGCTCGGAATCCTTATAAATCAGCCATTTGCAATTATATAGTATCAGAGGCTGTTGAGACCACCTATTAATACTATCCAATTATCGGCGTTGTTTTCTTTGTAGATCAATAAGTTAGCTAGGTAGGATAACAGTAAACGTTTTTTGCCTTATAAATCAATAATATACGTTTTCGCGTATATGTTAGATGAGACAAATTCTCATTTGCATTTAGTAACTCGTTGATTTATAAGGGAAAACTTTTTTCCTTATAAATCAATCACTTACAAAAATTCTTATGAATCAAAGGGTTATAACCCTACTATTTGTAAGTTATTATTAACTGTATAACCTTAACGGTCGTCAAATTTTCAGCTTTATAATCAATAACTTAGAGCTATATTAGTGTTTTATGATATAAACTACATACTACAGGAACATATGTACAGCTTTGATTTTTTGTTGTAAATCAATAGGTTATGTGTATATTAGGATGTGCTAACACGATTATTAAATTTAATAGGCCGCAGAACATTTCTTTACACACTATTTTTGGGCGGTTTCTGTCATTTTTGCCTTATAAATCAAAGGGTTACGCAGGTAGGATACCAGATAAAAGGTGATTTTTTGTTATAAATCAAAGGGTTATGTTTAGAATGGTTCTAATTTAGTAGGTTTTCTATAGGCAAACCACCCCGATAAATACCGGGGTTGAGCTGTGTGATGTCAATATGGTTATAGATCACAAAATTATATTGTCAAGCTCACATTTATTACATCTGCAATTTTAAGGGGTGTTTTAATGATTTAACAATTAGACTTAGTTTAAGTATAAATTAGTTTATGAAAATATTTTCATTTAGTTATAATTTGTTAGATTTGCATATTATATAACAGGAATACAGTAATTGTGCCAAGTAGGGAAGGTTATTATGGGGTAGGGGCAATTTCAAGTTTTTATTTTTTCTAAACACCAGTATTTGAAACCTATATAGGAGTTATATTTAATAAAATTATTAAATATAACTTCTAAATTTGAAACTATATACCAATTATAATTAATAAAATTATTAAACCTATACCCGCATTGAAACTTAATAAATTAAATCTCAAAACCAGATATACTTCTTTTATATTTATTCTTATTTTCCCCAAATTCTAATATATTTGTTAAATCTTGATACATATATCTAATAGCATCCGCCCCATGATTGTATATGCTATCTACTGGCTTATCTTTCCAAATTCCAAGCTTCTCGTCCCATAACTTTTTATAATTTTCCAGACTGTCTATAATATATTTACAGCTGACATCAAAATAAGTTTTAGATAAATACTTTTTAACTCTGTCTCGCCCGACAATTAAATCCTCCCTAGCTAAAACTTCTGTAATAAAACCTTCTCTTATGAAAGCATTTTCTACAGTATCCCCGTCTGTAGGTGATCTTTTTCTGCTGTCGTGAGGTAACACTACTTTTTCTATATAATACCCACGCCTTTTTATTTCTGATATGTAATGATCTACAATCATATCACACATTGAATATTCGCCTATTACATAAACTTCTCCTCTATATACTTGATAAAAAACTAACACCCAAAAATCATTCATTCCTATATCCATAGCTACTCGAACAGGTAAATTGCTATCATACAAATTAGTTCTCAATCTGCCTTTTCCTACTACTTCATTTCTAAATATAGTAGCATAATAAAAACCTTCGCCTGAAATCTTAAAAGCTTCTTCTGGATAGCTAGGATATTCTTGATAAATTTCTTCTCCTAGTTCTCTATAGGCAGATTCCCAGAACCATTTTTGTTCGTCCTTTAATTTAATTTTACATTTACTCTCAATTTCTTCAAAATAATTGCCATGCAAAATTTCCTGAGGTGTGTTTTCCCAACAATCAGGATCACGGAACCAAGGTAAAAATACAGGATAAAAATCCTTAGCCGACAGATTTAGTTTACGCAAGGTTAAATCTTTTCGTTTATTGTTTCCGCTATTATTAGCTAGTTGAATTTTAATATTTTTAACACTATTATTCCACAATCTTTTATATAAATTGTCACCTTCTCCAGTACTTTCAATAATAGCAGGATTTCTTCCAATAGTTTGTAAACTGCCTGTCATAACTTCTTTAGCTCTGTCAGGATAGTTATTAGCTATTTTAGCTAATTCGCTGATATGTAGTCTTTGGAGAGTTGCAGATCTAAAGCTAGTTCTAATAAATATACTGCTATGATTAGTTAGCTTAAATTCTTTTTCGTTATCTTTATCGACACTTACATTAAAAAACTTCTTTATACTTTCGTCTAAATTTTCCCAAGCTATTATTACTCTTTCTTTTAGTTTTACACTTTCATCTACACCTTGGCTCATTAAACCTACATTCAAATGACGATAAATAATAGCATCATCGAAAAAGTTTATAAGCCAAAATGTAGATATCCCCTGTTGTCTGCTTTTTAATATTATTAGTCTGGGGTGGATTAAAGTTTTACTGAACACATAAAACTGCGCCCAGTTCATTTTGAAAGGGATTAAATTTCCTTGTTTATCTACAATGCTGTATAAATTATTTAGCCGCCATAACTTTGACGGCATAAAACGTTTAATTAGTTCTTTAGTATTTTTAGGTTCACGATAGAAAATATCGCTATAATCCTTAACACTAGGATATAGTTTAACTAAAGTTTCTCTGTTGATTCTTATCATTATAATTTCAATTTTTTAATGAAACCTTCAAGATTACTAGCTTCTATATCAATATTTTCTCCATCAAAACTTTCTTTAATTGTTTTAATAGCTTGAGCTAGTAATAAAACTTCTTTAGCTTCTTCGGCAGTAGCAGCTAAATATTTTATTCTCTTTATTAGCAATTCTGAGGATACATCTAAATCGTTTTTATTTGTCTGTTCAATGTATTCCTCTAAATCCTTTTCTCTTAATCCTAAGGATTTACAAACTTTAGTTATATCTTCTCCATTAGCTACTCTAGTTTTAGCTAATATTAAAGCTGATTTATTCATATTAGGTCTTATTTAGTTTTATTTTTATAAATATCTTCTAAAATAAGATTTCTTATATAGAAACTAAAGGAAATACCTTTTTTCTTTAGTTCTTCTTTTTTAGCTTCTATAATTAGTTCTGTCTCTTTATCTTTTACATTAAAGGAGTAAATTTTCATGAGTAAAACCCTAGACTACAAATCTATTAAATTTATTAACTATCTGCATTATAGCCTAGATATGTTTGACATTCAAGTTTTTATACTCTATATTATATAGCATGTATGGGACTATCTAACGGAGACTACGCTATGGCAAAAGAGAATCTTAACGGTTCCTCTGATACGTCATTAGATGATGTATGGAAAGAGGCGGGAGAACAATCAGGCAATAACGATAGTCAAAATATTGACTACGAGAAAAAGTTGAATGAGATTGTTCAAAATATGGAATATGATGAAAAAACTGAAACATATAAATTGCCTGATAATATTCCACCTGAATTACAATTAGCTGCTAAAGCAGAAAAACGTCGCAGAGATTTACAATCTCGTTTGGATAAAACCCGTTATGAACTAGAAAAGTTAAAAAAGATTAAAGAAGAATTAGCCTCCCAAGTTTCTTATAATTTAGATTTAACACAAGAGCAGAAAGAGGAACTTGAGGAATTAAAACTTGTAGATCCAGAAGCATGGCGGAAAAAAGTTAACGCTCTGGAAAATGAAGCTAAAAATAAAATTCAAGAAGAATTAAATGAAAAAGAGCAGAAAATTTCTGCTGAATTGGAGAAAGAAAGAAGAGTTAAAATTCTTGAAAGTTTTTTAGCAGAGAATCCTGATATTGAGACAGATTCTTTGTATGATGATGTTCCTTACAGATTAAGGAACGCTTTGGATAAAGGCGAGATTGAGTTTGAAGATTATTTAGAAGAAGCTAAAAAATATCTAAGTTCAACAAATGAACCAGAAGAAAAGAATAAACCTGGTTTTGTTAATTTAGATAAAGCTGGCGGGTCTAATAGTCTTCCAGATGTCAATATAGAAGCCGATATAATTAGTTCGTATAATAATGAGGTTTATTGACACGAGGTAAAAAATTATGACTACTGCTGCATTACCGATTGATAGTGATTTGAAGCGAAAGAAATGGATGCGAGAAGGTCTTTTACAGGCCGCATCTAAATCTTTCTTTTCTAGCTTTACTGGACGTTCGAAGGATTCTGTTGTTTATCAGGAAAATAACATTAATGCTTCTGAGGGGCATACTGTTGTTTTCGATTTTGAAGGCAACCTTTCTGGTAAAGCTGTTAAGGGAAAAGAAACTGCTTACGGTAAAGGCGAGACTAAAAAGCAATTTAGTTCTCGCGTAACTGTTGAACGTTATCGTTTGGTTGTAAACAATGGAGACAGTTTTGATGGTGTTGATGTTGGTAATTTATCTATTACACAGCATCAGGACAGTCGTAGGAAGTTAGCTGATTTGTTTGTAAGGTGGAAAGATCAAGCATTATTCGATGCTGCACAAGGAAATTACAAGTATTCTCCTTCTCATATTATCCAGTTTACAACCACTTTTGGTTTTAACGAATTACTTGAAATTGAGAAAACCCTTAAAACTTCGCAAGGTTTTTCCTCTGGCACTGTTCGTAGGCCATTGGAACCTTATATGACGAAAAACGGAGAACCTGTTTGGTTAGCTATTTTTGATAGCGCTACTTGTGCGAAGCTTCGCCAGAGTAGTAATTTCCAGCAGGTTGTTCAGAATGCTGATTATCGTGGCAATAATAATCGGCTTATTAAAGGAGTCATTGGAAAATTAGGCCATCTGCTTATCATCGAAGCTCCTAATTTCTTCGGTGAAACTAATAAGACCGGTTCTTGGGGCCTTAATGATACAGAAGTTGAAATTGCTGGTTTAAGGCAGTATGACAGCACTAATAATGCTTATACTGGACAGCCAGGATTTGATTATGCTTCTACTTTAGTTTCCAAGAATTTAATCCTTGGAGCTGGCGCCCTACAAGCGGCTTTCGGTAAAATGCCTGATTATAAATTCCAAGAATCTAACGATTTTGGGATTACGTCTGAATCTGCATTAGAAGTTTGGTGCGAATTTCAGAAAACACGGCTCAAGGCAGAACAGAAAGATTACAAGAAGGCCAAGGTTGCTAATATTGATTGGGGCGTTGTAGTTGTAGAAGTTACTATTTAAGAGGAATTAACTATGGCAGATATTGATTTAACAAGAAAGCGCAAGAATTATATTAAATGCGCTGTAAATGCAAGTTCTATTGATATTGAACCTGGCGAAATTGAAAATGCTACGGATACTTACATCCCGTTAATTTTACCTGAACAGGCTATTTTGACGGATGTATTTTCTGAAATTGAAGTAGCAGGTTCTGGGACAATTACTGTTGTTGCTGGTAGTTCCACTATTGGAAGTATTGACGTAACAGCAACAGGATTGACAAGTATTTTATCTGCGCCTTTAACTACTGGTTCAGGTATGCAGGTAAAATTGACTTCGTCTGCTGCTCAACCTGGTTTGAAAATGCGATTAACTTTTGTGTATGCTGAACCTGAATTAAAACAAGGAGAAAATACTCAATTGTTGTAATTTTCATGATTATGCTCCGCTTGCTCATTGTCTTACCGTCGTTCTCCTCTTAAATAGAGTAAGCGGAGCTCTTCTTAAATATGTCAAGAATAACAGATATAATTAAATTAGTTAGAGAAGAATTAGCTGATAAAACACAATCAGTTCAGCGATGGACTGATTTTTTATTTTTAGAATATATTAAAGAAGCACAAAGGGATATAGCATATCGTTTAGGTTGTTTGAAAGATTCCACAACAATAGATTTATTTTACAATGTTCCTATTTATTCTTTGCCAGAAAATGCTATAAGATTAACAACGATAAAAGATTCAGAAGGAATAGATTTACAAATAGTTAGTCATGATTATATGGATAATATAGATTCAAATTGGTATTTTGAAAAAGGTGAAAGACCGTTAAAAATAGTTTATAATTTATTAAAAAGAAAACAATTTAGAGTTTATCCAATACCTTATAAAGAAGATTATGAAGGTTATAAATTAGGATATGAAATATCTGTTGGGCAGAATAATGATGATTTTGGAATTATAGCTGATTCAAATGATGTAAATTTTGATTCTGATTTTGGTTGTGTTGTTGATTTGAATTTAGATAATTCACAAACTAAAAAAGAAAATAAATATTATGGGGTTTTAACCTCAGCAACTAATTTTATTTTTGATAAATCTGTAGGCATAGTTTCAGATTCAAAAGGAAAATTAGTTTTTTCTTCTCCTTACGGTTTTGTTACAGGAATAGCTAAGAAAGTTAATAATATTATAGCTTTTTATGATAGAATGCCTAAAGATCCAGAAACATTAGAATCTGAATTGGAAATTGATGATATTTATGATAGAGCCATAAAATTTTATTGCATGGGAATGGCTTTAAGAAACGATGTAGAATCACAAGACAGAAATTTGGGGAATGAGTTTATTCAATTTTATGAAGGGGAGCTAAGAACATTTCGTCAGGATTCAATTCTTGGTTATGGGACAAGAAATGAATCCACTATTCGTTATTTGGGAGAAATTTAATGGGCGAGCAATATATAGCTATTAAAATGCCTGCTGGTGTTGAGGATTTACTTCTAGGAAAAGGTACAGTTAAACAAACAAGATCTGGAGTAGAAATCACTATCACAAAAATAAATTCAGATACAATTCCTTATGAAGACAATTTAGCTGAAACAATTAAAACTAAATTAGATCAAAAACTAGAAGTTCCAGTCGGCACTAATATAAATGTTGTTGTCGGTGATCCGGATAGCGCAGGCCCAGGATTTAGAGAATTAAAGATTCCTAATTAAAAATGAAATTAGATTTCTTTAATGGTGGAGTCAATAAAAAATTAGCTCCTCATTTACTAGATAAAAATACAGCTGTTGAATCTGTTAATGTAGAACAAATTGATGGTACACTTCGCCCTATAAAAAACGATAAATTAACAAATCTTTCGTTAGGTCCGAATCCTTTTTGGTTAGAGTCTAAACAAGATTTTATCTCCTTTGCAAGTGATGAAGATATTTATGTAGAAGAAATAGGAAATATAGTTTATAGAAAAGATAATAACAATAATTTAATTAGAGATAATGAAGATATCCCAGATTTTTCTCCTCCTTTAGTTAATTTTACAATAGAAAATGCCTCAGGTTATCCTTATAGCTATTGGACAAACGGTGTAGAGTATTCTTTTTCAATAGCTGGCGAAACAGATTCTGTTAAAGGTATTCCTAAATATACAGAAATAGAAGGTTATTTTGTTTTAGCAGATCAAGTATCTAACGATTTATATCCTTATCAAAAAATTAGTTCTTTTAAGTTTAATGTTGGTTCAGTTCCTCCTAATGATTATATTTCATTAACTTTATTATTTAATTCTTCGAATATAAATCCTTGGTCAGGAATTAAATATCTTATACTTTTTTTGAAACAACCTTCAGGAAAATTTGAGCAAATAACTTTTTGGTATGATCCTAATAATTTAACATCTTTTGTAATAGAGAGAGATTCTTTAGGCAATTATAAGAAAGCGTCTAACTATAATACAGAACATGGTTACATAGATAAATGGTCAGAAACTTTATATATAACTTTTAGAAATTCTATTAAAGATTATTATGAAACAAGACCAACTTTAGTAAAATTAAAAGATTTAGAAACTTATCAATACGCTTTTTTGAATCCTTCGGCTTTAGCTTCTGGATACGATCAAACAGTTTTATATAAAATTTTTGGCGGTTACACAATACCTAAATCCTATTTTATTCTTTCTAGAAGTTTTAATTATTATAGATACTCTCCAAGACAGTATGGTATTGAAGATTTTGATCTAAATTCTTACAACAATTATAATTTGCCTAATACAGCTAAATTCTTAGTTTATCATAACGGTTCTTTATGGTCTGCTGATGGAGCAAGATTATATTATTCAGAAAGAGAATTTTATTTTCCTCCTGATAAAACTTTTGAATTAAATGTAGAAATAACTGGATTGGCTACTTTTAATAGAAAGTTAGTTATTTTTAAGAAAAATTCAATTCATTTATTATTAGGTTACAATGAGACTAATTTTGAGCTAATTCAATTAGAATCTAATCAAGGTTGTATAAATTATAAAACAATTCAAAAATTTGAAGGCTTATTGTTATTTATATCAGATAGTGGATTATGTGTTTTTAACGGTTCCAGAGTTAAAAATGTTTCTTATAATACTTATGGAAAATTTAATTTTGGAAATATTAAAAATACAGTAATTCATGATGGGAAGTATTATATTTTAACGGATGAAAAGATTTATGGCTTTGATTTAAGGCAAGGCAAATTTACAGAAATAGAACCTGAAAGAGATTATACAAAATTAGTTGTTGGTGGTAATAAATTATATGGAGCAACAAATAGCGATACATACGAGCTTTTTCAAGGTTCTGAATTAAGGGAATTTTATTATAAAACAAAAGATTTTACAGAAGGTGGACTAACTATAGAAAAAATCTATAAAGATTTTTATATTGATTGTGATAATC
>JALTWL010000199.1 GCA_027047045.1 Micavibrio sp. | reverse complement strand
ATGTTCTTCTGAAAAAGCCATAATCTATTTAAAGAATGAAGGGGTTCAAGAACACCGCATGCGCCTTGTTGGAGATACAATGTATGATTTATTTTTGTGGGCACAAAAAAAATCGGGCAAACGTTCACAAAAACTAATGAAGCAATATGGCTTAAAAAGCGGAGCTTATATCCTAAGTACAATTCACCGTGCAGAGAATACAGATAATCAGGAGCGTTTAAAAACTATCTTAAACGGAATGGATAAAAGTAAATTACCTGTTATTCTTCCGCTTCATCCGCGCACAAAAAAAATTATAGAGGCGATAGACTGGAAGCCCCAAGGAGCTTTAAAACTTGTTGATCCTATGGGATACTTAGATTTAAATGCACTTTTACAAGGGGCTGAATTCACAATCACAGATTCGGGAGGAGTTTCCAGAGAGAGCTTCTGGGCAAGAAAGCCTAGTATTGTACCTATGAGTGCTCCTCCATGGCTAGAGATTGAACAAGCGGGTTGGATGACTACTATAAATCCAGAAAAAGATTCACTAATAGGTATAATGAATAATCTAAAAGTTCCGACAACTTACCCAGAAAATTTATTTGGTGATGGTCATGCGGGAGATAAAATAATCCAAGCTGTATATGATTTTGTACAGAACCCAACATCAGACGATAAAATGTGGCGACAATCAAGGCAGGGGAGCTAAATTACGCAATATCCTGTCAGCGACAAGCGATGCCCCATAAAGGCTTAAATGGTCATCATCAAAATAAAGTGCTTTATTGTCTTTCACGCCATAGCACCAATTTTTATCACAGAAAATATCCAGTGTCGGAATATAAGAAACACCTTTGATTTTAGAAAGAAATTTAATACGGTTTTGTACGTTTAGGTCTCGTGCTTGATAATCTGAATAAGGAATAGTTTTTATATATCCATTCTTTATAGGTTTCAAATCTATATAACGCTCAATATGATAAGAGATATCTGGTACTGGATCTATAAGGATGACATTTTTATTGTTTTTCACAAGTAGTTTTATAGCTTTTTCAAGTGACTGCCAAAAAAGTTCTTGCTTTTCTTCTGGTGTTTTGCCCATTAAGAGAGAGCTTGGTTTTGGGCTGTTTTTATCGAAATAAGAACTATAGCGATAATGAATGAGAACGGTATGTATGCTAGGTGTTTTTAAGATATAATCCAATGTATTTTTTGCCCATTGTGTACAACCATCAACAGAGCTTTTAATAAAAAATACTGGCGCACATCCTGAAAAACTTAAGTGTAAAACGGCTTCTTGTTCTAATTTTTTTGACAATTCATAGGCAAGTTCAACAATATGACTGTCCCCTAAAATAGCCCATTCAAGTGGCTTTCCTTCGTTGTAGATACAAGCATCTTGAGGCTGTATTTGCTTTTTAGGGCCTGCATGACATTTCTTTCTAAAAGGGCTTTTTTTAATTGTACTTAATATATTAGCTTTTTGAGCAAGCTTAACTTCATTAACCCTCAAGTTACGAAAGTCATTGCTGGCATATCCTGTAATTCCAAGGATTAGAATCAGGCACATTCCTGCCCCCAATATAAAAATAAAGTAGCGTGAAGTAATGAAATTTTTATTGCGAAAAGGCTGCTCGACAAATATCCATGTCAGAATAGAAAGTAACAAAGCCAATAAAATTGCGGGTATATACTCGACAAAACCAAGCGTGTTTAAGGTTTGGCGACGCATAAAAACAAACACTGGTACATGCCATAGATAAAGGCTGTAACTTATCAGTCCAATCCATACTAAAGGACGCAGGCTAAGCACTTTTTTAATTATAAATCCTCTATGAGCAAAAAACAGAATAACCCCACTCCCCAAAACGGGGATAAGTGTATAAAGGCTAGGTGTTGGTGTATTTTTATCAAAGAGAAAGAATGAAGATATGATCAAAACAACACCTAAAAAACTTAAAATATCATAACGCCATTGTTGCTTTAATAATTTGCTGTCTTTCGCATTTTGAACGGCTATCATCGCACCTATCAGCAGCTCCCAAGCGCGACTAAATGGGAGATAGAAATTAGCCTCAGTATTTTTGCGTGCAAGAAATTCACTCAACCCCAATGAAAGTAATGCGCATACTAGCATAATCATAATAAGCCTATGATTTTGCCGGTATTTCCATAAGAGAGCCAAGAAAATAGGGAAAATAATATAAAATTGCTCTTCTACACCTAAGCTCCAAGTGTGTAGTAAGGGTTTTTCCTCTGCTACACGATCAAAATATCCACTTTTAAGGTAGAAAAATAAATTTGGTAGAAACAATACCACTGCGACCATAGATGCAGAGAAATCTTTGAAATCATTGCCAAACATCAAAAACCACGAGGCAACCCAAGTGCAAATAACCACAATAACAAGAGCTGGCAGGATACGCCTAGCACGGCGCTCATAAAACTTAAGGAAAGAAAATGTGTCTGTTTTAAGTTCTTTTAAAATAATCCCTGTAATAAGAAACCCAGAGATCACAAAAAATATATCAACACCTAAAAATCCACCTGTTAAAAATGGTATATGGGCATGGTAGAAGACAACTCCCAATACAGCAACTGCACGCAATCCATCAATATCTGCTCTGTACATCTGTTTTTTCCACATTATATTATTATTTAACTAACATATTTTAATTATATATCTATAAATTGATAGAATATAAATAATATTTTTTTGAGCATATTTTACACTGTTTCACTAATACAACATTAGAAATTTATTGAAACGATAGTTGGTATATTTATTGTCTGGCAATAAAATTAAATTATTAAAAATTGTTTTATTGATTAATTTTATAATTTTAGTTTAAAATAGGCGTGTTTGATTAGCTACTATGGCAGGTGTTCTAGCAAAATAAATTTGCTAGGCATCACGTGTAAGTGAAATATTAAAAGACAACTTAACATACCCAAGAGAGGGTAGAAAATACAGGGTAGAAAATGAAAAGTTAATATAAATCAAATAATCTTCATGAAATTTATTGAAATACTAGTAATATTTCCAATAATTACAATTATATCTTCAAAATTAACTAGGATACAAAAGCTTAAATAATGAATATATGGTTTATACATAACTATGCAACTCCTCCCTTTACTAAAGGGATTACAAAACACTTTATGTTGGCAAAAGAGCTAAAAAAGCTAGGACACACCCCAACAATTATAGCAGCACATTTAAATCATAAAAACCAAGATATAAAAATCCCTAAGGGTAAAAAATATTTGAAGACAAACTACCAAGGCATTGATTATCTGTGGCTTAAAACTTTTAGTGGTAGTGCGGGCCATATAAAAAGAGTCTTAAATATGTTTATCTTTTTTTTAAGACTAATGACCAAAACAGGCTTAAAAGAGCTAGAAAAGCCAGATGTAATAATCGGCTGTTCGCCTGAGCCTATTGCAGCTTATGCTGCTATGCTAATGG
>JALTWL010000198.1 GCA_027047045.1 Micavibrio sp. | reverse complement strand
CTACTTAAAAAAGTTGGTGGCGGTAGATGCGCTGCCCAAGAAATAATGATAGGAACAAACGCAGTTAGAAACCTAATTCGTGAAAATCAACTAGCACAGCTATACTCAATGATACAAACAGGTGCTAGATATGGTATGCAGACAATGGAAGATGCTGTTAATGATTTACTTGAAAGTGGCACTATTTCTGAAGAAGTTGCAAAAAATGCCATGAAAGAAGTATCAGATGAAAATGATGATTTTGAAGACCTTGACAATATGGCGGAAAACTCAACAAAAACAACAAATGTAAATTCAAATAAGCAAAATAATACTCCCGATGATATTGTTGAAGATTTAGCAGATGATGAAGATGGAGGATATTCATTTTGAACGGAATTCTAATTTATAATTATCTAGAAATGATGATAGACCAAAATGCAAGTGATTTGTACTTAACTATTGGTATTCCTCCAACTTTGCGTATAGAAAATGATCTAAAAGCTATTTCTAGTGAAAAACTAACTGCTGAGGGGGTTGAAGAAATATTATCAGAAGTTCTAACAAGCAGGCAACGGCGTGAATATGAAACAAATATGGAGCTAAATCTTGCGCTTGATATTGGAGAAAACAGCCGTTTTCGCGTTAATGTTCTTAGGCAAAAACAAAATCCTGCATTAGTAATTAGAAGAATAGTATCTGCAATCCCAAGTTTTGAAGAATTACATTTACCAGATATTTTTAAAGACTTTTCACTAAAAAAGAGGGGCTTAATACTTATATCTGGTGTTACATCATCTGGTAAAACAACCTCTTTGGCTTCTATGATAGATTATAGAAATTCAATGGAAGAAGGGCATATAATCACCATAGAAGACCCAATAGAATATGCTCACTATCATAAAAAAAGTATAATCACCCAAAGAGAGGTGGGAATAGACACAAAATCTTATAAAGTTGCTCTAAAAAATGCTCTTAGACAAAAGCCAGATGTAATACTTGTTGGAGAAATTAGAGATACAGAAGTAATGGAAATGACCTTAAATGCTGCAGAAACTGGGCATTTATGTCTATCCACCATACACACCAATAATGCAATCCAAGCTGTGGAGCGTATAATTAACCTATTTCCTAAAGAACGCCATAACCAAGTTAGAATAGCTCTCTCCATGAACTTAACTGCTATAATTGGGCAAAGATTAGTCCAAACACTAGATGGAAATTTAACTCCAGCCTTAGAGATATTGATAAATGAAGGACTAATAAAAGAATATATATTAAAAGGTGATACTCATAAAATAAGAGATGTAATGGGCAGCAATACAGTTACAGGTATGGTGCTTTTTGATGATAGCCTTTTTGATTTATATGAAAGAGGTGTGATTTCAAAAGAAACCGCAATTGCAGAAGCTGATATACAAAGCGATATGAAAATACGTATCCAAGAATTTGACTTTGCTCAAAAAACTTCACCAAGTGAAAATAAGACTAATTTTTCTAATATAGATACTTCTGGACTATCACTAAAACATGAATATTGAAATAAAATATTTTTTATACTTCTATTCTTATTGAAAACTGGTTAAAATCTACTATAGTTTTTTTACAAACTTAAATTATCTTTTTTTAGGAAAGTTATTAAAAAATGAAGAAACATAAATTATATATATTAAAAATACTAATTGGCTTTGTGGCTGTTTTTATTACTTTGCAGGGGTGTACCCTTGCGGATAATCAAATGAGATATGATAGAAGCGGTAAAAAATCTGCCCAAGAATATAAAGATATTCTAGCCGCACGTCCAATGCCTACAAAAAAAGATAATTTTATACCAAAAGCACAACCATATATATCAGACAATGCTACCATAAAAAAAGAATATCCGCTGGTTTCTATTTCAGTTAATCAAACAGTATCTTTGCGTGACTTACTGTTTGAGCTTGCCGACCAAGCAAATATAGATTTAGAAATGGACCCACAAATTAGGGGGAGTTTAATTTTTACTGTTAGAAACCGCCCTTTAGATGAGGTGGTAAAAAGAATAGCCGATATGGCAGGGCTTAGATATAAATTTGAAGATAATGTATTGCGTGTTGAACTTGATAGACCATATCTTAAAACATACAATGTTGAATTTCTTAATTTTACCAGAAAAATCACTAGTGATACAAAGCTAACTGTATCTGTTATATCTGAAACAGAAACAAAAGTTGGCTCTGGCGCTAACATAAATACTAAAATAGAAACTGATTTTTGGGACGATATAGAAACAAATCTTGAACAAATTCTATCGTCAACTGACACATATATTTCACTTGCAACACTGGACGATCCCGTTGCACAACCGCGGGCTGCGACGACCTCTGGAGATAGTGTTGAAGTATATGATATGTCAGATTTACCGCCACCAGTACTTAACGTAACTGCCCCACCTAGCAGTTCCGCCCCCGCAGAGCCGAACCCGCCTGCTACTTTTTCTATCAATAAGCAAACTGGTATTATTTCTGTTTTTGCCTCAGAAAAACAACAAAAATTGGTAGAAAATTATTTAGAAGAAATAAAAAAGTCAGTTTCAACCCAAGTATTGGTTGAGGCTAAAATACTACAAGTAGAACTTTTAGATGAGTTTAGCACGGGGATTGACTGGCAAAGTGCCGTTGGCGGTCTTGACATTACTGGTCTAGCTCAAATAAATGCAGCTTTTGCACAGCCTGTATTTAATCCCCCAATTGTTGGAAGTAATTTCACTTTAAGACTAAAATCTGGCAATGATATCGGCGCTATAATACAGGCGCTTAGCCGATTTGGTACTGTCAGGGCACTATCTAGCCCACGTGTTACTGTTTTAAATAATCAAAGTGCATTGTTAAATGTTGTAGAAAATAAAGTTTTCTTTGAATTTGATGTGGATATTACCCCCGCAGCAGTAGGCGTTCCTGGGCAAACAAATATTGATTCTACTATTAGGTCTGTTCCACTTGGGGTAATGTTAAATGTTTTGCCCACAGTTGATTTTAAAACTGGTGAAATTACTATGATGTTGCGTCCCACAATTACTTCTTTGGCAGGTGAACAAAATGACCCATCTATTACGCTAGCCCTAACAGCTGCTGATCCCGCGACTATTGCTCAGCTAAATTTAGACCAGCTTACGAATTTAATCCCTGAGTTGGGAGTGCAAGAGATAGATTCTGTTGTTAAAATTCAATCTGGAGAAACTATAGTAATTGGTGGTCTTATGCAAGATAGAACTGATGTAGAGATTACTGGAGTTCCTGTTTTATCTTCTCTACCTTATTTTGGAAAGCTATTTGGTAGCCACAAAGATAGCGTTAAAAAAAGTGAGCTAGTTATATTCTTAAAAGCAACTATTTTACCTAGTAGCGGAGTTTTAGATAAGGCTGATAAGGAATTATACAAAAATTTTAGCCTAGATAGAAGACCATCAAACCTATAAATAACATATAGCTGGAGCTTGTTAGATGTCTTTTATATCTTTTCCTCTACTTAGATATGTAATTATTGCTGCTCTTAGGGATAAAATAGTATTTACTTTATTTCTTATGATACTACTTGGTAGCAGTACTGCTATTTTTTTGGGCTCAGCCACAGTTACAGAAGAAAATGCTTTTTCTGTTGTTTTTATGGCTGGAGGATTGAGGTTTTTAGGTGTAATTGGCGTTGTTCTTTTTACATGTTTTCACATAAGGCGTAGCTTTGATAATAAAGAAATTGAATTTTTACTTTCACGTCCAATTTCCAGAGTATCATTTTTGGTTAGTCATGTGGCTGCATTTGTAATAATCGCAATAATAATTGCCTTTGTAATTAGTATGTCTATTGCTGTATTTAGCCAGCCTAACTTTTTTGGGTTATTACTTTGGGGGGGGAGTCTTGCTATTGAATATATTATAATTGCGACTTTTGCACTTTTTTTCTCAATGGTTTTATCTAGTGCTTCTGGTTCTGCTCTTGCTTGTCTTGGTATATACGTGCTTGCCCGCATGATGGGAACATTACTAGGTATAAGTAGCTCTCCAAATGATAGTTATCTATTTGAATTTTTAGGCAAAGTAATGGAATTTATATCAATTATAATCCCAAGATTGGATTTAATGGCTCAAACTGAATGGCTAGTATATGGGATTGACAATTTAAATTCTGTAGAATTTATGAGAAATGCAACAGATTTTTCAAAAAATTTAGTCAATATGCTAGGTATTGTTGGCTTTATTGTTATACAAGCAGCAATATTTACAGCCTTACTTCTTAGCGCCACTATTGTTGACTTTTTAAAGAAGAAATTTTGAGTAATATTTATATGGATAAAACAATAAGCAAAAGAGCCTATATTGCGCTTACTTTAATAATGGCAATAAATATTATCTTATGGTTGGCAATGCACCATATCCGCATGCCTTGGTCTGGAGTTCCCCCTGCCCCAAGTAAGAATACTGCTATTGCAACTACACTTAGTGATAGACAGTTTTTTTATCGTTTTGCCGCTCTGTCATTACAAAATATTGGTGATATAGGAGGACGCCATTTAAGCTTTGCTGAATATGATTATAATATGCTAGGCAGTTGGTTTGACTTGCTATATGATTTAGATAGTAAGTCAAATCATATACCAATGATAGCAGCCTATTATTTTGGCGCAACAAAAGATACCAAAAAAATAAAAGTAATTGTTAATTATTTAAGTAAAGTTGGTAGCATTGAAGATGGTGATAAATGGCGATGGCTTGCCCATGCTGTATTTCTTGCTAGATACAGAATGCGCGATATTGATTTGGCGTTAGAACTTGCCTATAAATTGGCAAAAATGCAGCCCGTTGGTGATAGTCTGCCACTATGGGCGCGCCATATGCCTGCATTTGTTTTAACTGCAATGGAAGAAAAGCAGGCAGCCAAAGCATTGCTAGAGGCACAACTTCTTACAAATAAAAAATTAGACCCAATAGAAAAAAATTTTATTAAAGATTATCTAATAAATAGACTAGGCGTTAAAGAGGAAGAAATTGGTAGCTCTTTGATGACTAAAGAAAAATAAATTGCTAAAATAAGACGTGATTTTGAAAGTATAATATTTATCTAAGTATTTGAAAGTTTTTAAATTGGAACTATCTTTGTTATTAAATTTATCATTTAGTTTGCTAGAGTGGCTGGCCATTATGGGGCTAGCTCAAAGTATTTTAATAATAACATATATCATAGTTAGAATTTATAGCTGGCAACAAGCTGCCCTTCCTTTAATTTATTTTTCTAGTTTTGCAATTTTATTTTTTGCTCAGTTTTCACTTAGGCTTGAAGATGTGCAAGAAATAATTAGACTCATTTTATGGGGGGCGTGGGCTGCTATTCCACCACTTAGCTATCTTCTTATATTACAAATCACATATAATCTATCCCCTAAATTAAAAGAATATTGGGTAATATTACTACCAATATTTACATTTATTTTTATATTTAAAATTAACAATACAGGTTTTATTTGTAATTCTTCCACTGATTTTTATTGCGATCAATTTTTTAGCTGGCTTTATCTTAGTTCTGGAATTATTTCCACTATTTGTTTGTTATTTTTATTTGGACATAAAGATTTATTTACATCTATAAAAAAGAAAAATAAGGGAGGTTTTGAAAGATATTGGTTAATTATTAGCTTAATAATTATGAATATGGGGGTTGCACTTACAAATATATTAAGAACAAATGAGGCTATTGTTTCTAATAATATAGCTGATGCTATTTTGCTTGTTATGGGACTTGGCTTTATATATTTGACAACAACCATGTTTTTTAGAATATATCCTCCTGCAATTTCTATTAAAAATCTTTCAAAAAAACAAGCAGTTAGAAATATTAAAAATCTAAATCACAAAGAATATGAAATTGCTTTGAAAATAAAAGAATTGATGGAAGTTGATAAATTATATCAAGAGCCTAATTTTAGTCGTGCTGATTTAGCAAAAGAACTAAATATTTCAGAAAATATCATTTCCCAAATAACCAATACAGCCTTTGGCAAAAGCTTTCCACAAATGCTAAATGAAAGGCGTGTAGAAGATGCAAAAATTATGTTAGAAGACCCAAATATACCAATAAAAATCATTGCTTTTGAAGCTGGTTTTAACTCTTTGGCCTCATTTAATCGGGTATTTAAGAATTTAACTGGTGAATCTCCCTCAAATTATAGAATTGAGAAGTTAGTGAAATTAAAAGAAAAATAATTAAATCAATTGGATATGTAAACATGACTACTCATTTTGTAAAATTGATAATAAATGTACGTAAATTTAAGTATTTTGTTTATTTTTTTATTGAAAAATTAGAGATATAAGCATCAAATATTATTGTATGCGTTGTTTTGGCTTTTAGTTTTTTAAAGTGAAATGTTAAAACATTGTTTATAATTTTGTGATTTAATCTATTTGGTTAAAATTTGCAAAATCAAATCTTTTACAAAGGAGAAGCAAAATATGAAGTTAATCAAAGAAGAAAAAGGTTTTACCTTAGTAGAGCTGGCGATTGTTATGGCCATTATTGGTCTTTTAATTGGCGGTATCTTAAAGGGTCAAGAATTGATGGAAAATGCGCGCGTTGCATCTACCGTTTCACAAATAAAATCATATGAAGCGGCTGTTACAACATTCCGTGATACTTACAGCGCTCTTCCTGGAGATATGCCAAATCCGCAGACCAGACTTTCGGGCTGTAATGCTAACTGTACTCCAGTTGCAGCTACGGCAGGTGACCAAGTTATAGGCTTAGCTGATAATGCTACACTTGGAAATGGTATCACCGCAACAACCCCGCTTCCAGGTGGTGCTAGCAATGAGACTACTTTATTTTGGGTACATTTATTGTTAGCTGACCTAATAGGTGGGGTTACCGATAGTGCCATTCGTGTAGGTAATATTTCTGCATGGGGTGAAACCCACCCAGCTGCAAAAATTGGTGGTGGTTTCTTTGTTGGACATTCCGATGGTAATAATACTACCATAAATCCTTTCCCAGGTCGCCCTGCAGCTCCTAATCCTCCAGCAACTGTACCAGCAGGTATGGTACTTATTCTTAGAAACTCTGTTGTTGGGGCAGTTAATCAGACGGCTGGTGTACAACCATTATCACCATTACGCGCAGCCCAAATTGACCGTAAGATTGATGATGGTCAATCATCTGCTGGCACTGTACAGGCATATGGTGTAACAAATAGCTGTTATGCTACTCTAGCTGGCGGAGCAATCAGCTATCAAGAAAATGTTAAATCAAAAGATTGTGGTTTAGTTATTCAAATTCAAGGATAGTTTAGGCTTAAATCTTATTTTTTTAAAACCCCCGCTTTATTTTGTGGGGGTTTTATTTTTTTGTAATTATAGCTATTTATAGCTATTTTCAAAATTACTTATCCCTCATAACTAGGGATTATGTAAGGTAGAATAGGTGATAATATTTAATTTCAACCTCCAGCAATACTGATTTGCCTATCCATGACTATTTTACACAATACCCCAAACATGGGAGAAAGTAATCTTTCCAGTAATTTTGGAAATAGCCATAATAATTACACTATACTCGCATAGTGTTAAATATAAAATTAGCCTAAAAGTAAGTTTAAATTACTATCAGTTTTAATTATCAATATAGGGGTTTTTGCTAGTTTTAATTGTAATTCTAATTGGCACAGCAGGCATATCAAATGCCTCTCTTAGTCCATTTATTAAATATCTTTTATAGCTATCCGTTATATCTTTTGGTTTTGATACCCAAAGAGCAAAACTAGGAGGCCTTGATTTTACTTGCGTGATATATCTAAGCCTATTGGGGCGACCTTGGGCAAGTGGTGGTGGGTGATGGATTTCCATCATTTTTAACCAACGATTAAGCCTGCCAGTGCCTATGCGTTTATTCCAAATATCATAGGTGCTAATCGTTGTTTTTATTAAATTTTTTAACCCTTTTTTCTTCAGGGCAGATATAGTTACAAAACTAACATCTTTTACCTGTCCTAGTGATTTTTCTAACTTATATCTAGCTTCTTCTATTTTGTTTGCTTTGTCTTTAGCAATGTCCCATTTGTTAATTGCAATTACTAAGGCTCGCCCTTCTTCAACCACATGGGCGGCAAGTGATAAATCTTGTTTTTCTAACATATTTTCTGCATCTAACATTAAAATTACAATTTGCGCCAGCCTGATTGCTCTAAAACTATCTTCTACAGAAAATTTTTCTATTTTATCAGTAATTTTTGCTTTTTTTCTAATACCTGCCGTGTCAACTAAACAAAAATTCTTGCCTTCATATTGCCAATCAACGCTAATTGCATCTCTGGTAATACCAGCCTCTGGTCCTGTCATAGTTCTGTCTTCACCCAAAAGTGAATTTAAAAGAGTGGATTTTCCAGCATTGGGGCGACCAATTATTGCAATTTTTATAGGTGCAGAATTTATTTCATCTTCGTTAATTTCTTCCTCACCAAAACCAACGCCACTACCTTCTTCATATTTATTAAAGTCAGCTTTATCTAAATTCTCATCATCACTTTGCATAGATGCAGAGAATATATTTTCATTTTGATATTTATCTAACTCAGATTTAATGATTGTGTAGAGCTCATTCATGCCAACCCCATGTTCGGCAGAAATACAAATAGGCTCTCCCATACCCAGTTCATATGCTTCGTATAGTCCTTCTTCTAATTTTGAGCTTTCACATTTATTGGCAATCAAAGCAGATGGTATATTTTGCTCCCTTAACCATTTTGCAAAATGTTTATCCAAAGAGGTCAGACCAGAGCGTGCATCAACCATAAATAAAATAAAATTTGTGTGTTTTAAAGCATTTTCTGTTGTTTTGCGCATGCGCGCCTCTATGCTATCGTCAAAATTTTCCTCTAACCCTGCTGTATCCAGTAACTTGAATTTTAAATCCATAAAATCAGCATCAGCCACCTGCCAGTCCCTTGTAATGCCAGGGGTATCATCAACAATCGCCATTTTCTTTCTAACCATACGATTAAAAAGAGTAGATTTTCCAACATTAGGACGACCAATTATTGCAACTGTAAAGCTCATTTTTACCTATCCGTTATTTTAGTTTAGCTATAGCACAGAAAAAGCCATCTGTCTTGTGTTCGTATGGGTTTAATTTTAGATATTTTTCTTTTATTTGTAAATTTTTACATATATTTATTTCTCTTATATCTATGGCTTGCATATCTGGATTGTTTTTTATAAATTTTTCAAATTGCTCAGAATTTTCAACATCAAGTAAAGAGCAAGTTGCATAAATTAGTCGCCCTCCCTTTTTTAGCAATTTCCTTGCTTTATTTAATATATTTTCTTGCGTTTTTAACAAAGATTTAAAATCAGCCCCAATATTTCGCCATTTTTTATCTGGATTGCGTCGCCAAGTGCCAGAACCACTACAAGGTGCATCAACCAAAACTATATCATATCTGCCAAAATGGCGTTTTAACCATTTATCATTTTCACTTTTTAAAAGTTTAGTTGTAACATTGTGAACTCCTGCTCTTTTAAATCTTTCTTTTGACCTTTTTAGCCTGCCTTCTGATATATCAGTTGCAATAATTGCGCCTTTATTTTCCATGACCGCAGCAAGAGCTAAACTTTTGCCACCTGCACCCGAACAAAAATCAAAAATTTTAGAATTTTTGCTAGCCCCACAAATAAGAGCAACTAATTGAGAACCTTCATCTTGCACTTCAAACAAACCTTTTTTAAATATATCTAAATGCCCAATTGCAGGACGTCTATTGCCAACAACCCTAAGCCCCCAAGGGGAATATTTAGTTTTTATAGTATCTATATTTTCTTTTTTTAGTAATTTTTGAAGTTCATCTCTTGATGTTTTAAGAGTATTTGTCCGCAAATCAAGACTAGCTGGGCTCAACATAGCCTGCATTATTTCAGTAAATTTTTCTTCCCCCAAAGATTGTTTTAAGCCACTATATGCCCAGCTTGGACATTCTAAAGATATATTTTCTGGCATGTTTTTATGATGTAAACGCTGTTTTTTAAGAAATTTTATCATTTCTTTTTCTGTTGTACTTAACTCAGCTGGAGCGTATTTATTATTTTTAGCGCCAAAAAAATCCTCTGGCTTTTCATGTCTTACCATACACATATCAGCAATTACTAAATTTCTGCCATCTATTTGTTTTAAATGCCAACATAGTCTGTGATAATGTCGCATAATACGATAGATTCGCTCTTGAATAAATTTTCTATCTTTTGAGCCAATATAGCGCCTTGTACGAAAATAATTACTAATTATACTATCAGCTGGTCTGCTAGAATTTAGTATTTCACCTAATATTTCTATAGCAGAGCATATTTGAGCGGCAGGTGTCATATTTTTATTTAGCCTTTTTCTGTATTTGAATTTATATTTGTGTTATAACCTTTAAAAGTCCAATTGAAAAGAAAAGATAGAATTTAGATATGAGAATTTTTACAATTTGTTTTTTAACTGTATTTTTTATAGTAACTATGGTTGGCTCAAACTTGGCAAATGCTCTACAAAAAGAGGGGATAGTCGCAGTTGTCAATGATGATATTATTACTTTTTCTGACCTGCGTAATCGGGTTATTCTTAACCTATCAACTGTGCCAGTTAAAATTACTCCTGAAATAAAATTTAAGGCAGAAAGAAAATCTTTAGATGAACTAATCAATGAAACCCTACAAATGCAAGAGGCAAGAAAGCTTGGTATCACCGTATCTCCACAACAAATAAAGGAAGGAATAGCAGAACTTGCCAAAAGAAATGGCTTTAATTATGACAATTTTATTGCACAAATGAAAGGCTCTGGTATAAATCCCAAGACTTTGGAAGATAAAGTAAAAACGCAAATTGCGTGGTCTTATGTGGTGGGGAGAAAATTGCGTCCTAAAATCAATGTATCTGAAAGTGAAATAGAATCTAAATTTAAAGAAACAATAAAAAAGGAACAACAAACAAGATATAGGCTTGCGGAAATAGTTTTAAAAAACACTGGACAAGGCAATTTAGAAGAACTTGTTAAAACTATTATGTACAAATTAAGAGATGGAGCTCCTTTTTCTATGTTGGCTCAGCAATTTTCAAGTGGGGCTGGCGCTAATCGTGGTGGTGATCTTGGTTGGCTAACTGAAGAACAGCTACCAGATGAGTATTTATACGCTGTAAATAAAATGCAAGTTGGACAAGTAACCCCTCCCTTAAGAGTGGCTGATGGTTATAAAATTATGCTTATGATAGATAAAAAAGAAGCAGGCTATAATATTCCAAATATTAAAAAAGAAAAGCGGGTGGTCGGGAAAGATATAACAATTTCTTTAAAACAAATTTTAATTCCAATTAATAAAGGTGAGCCTGAGAGCGTCATTAAAGCTAAAATCACACGGGCTGGACAGTTAAAATCAGAAATTAAAAATTGCTCTGAGATGGAAGAAAAATCAAAAAATTTCTTATCTGCAGGCACAGGTGATATAAATGATATAAAATTAACTGACCTCCCCCCCAAAGTTGCAGAAGTTGTAAAAGAACTACCAATTGGAGAGTTAACTCCTCCGATTAGACATAGTGATGGCATAGCCGTTATGATGGTTTGTAAGCGAAATATCGAAGATATTGTAAAATTTGTAGAAGTTCCTGTAAGTAATGTTAGTCACGATAGCTTACTTAACAACGAAGAGTTGCGTGGGAATATAGTAAATTCTATTGGCTCACAACGATTAAATCGCCTACAAGAACATTATTTGAAGGATTTAAGAGCCTCTGCCTATATAGAAAATCGCCTAAACTGATATAATTACAACTAGCCAACATATTGGCTTGACATAATGCGTCGGCTAGTGTACAAAAATATAGTTACGTATTTTAAGGATATTTTTTCTGATTCTTTAATTTGGAATATATCCTAAAGCTATATTTACCATTTGGGAGATAGTCTAATGAGCATGTTCAAAGCAAAATCAAATATAGAAAAATTGTGCCATGCAATCAATGCAGGTGCTGATACTGAGGCTCTTAGACTTATTGAAACAGCGGAGAATCTATCTCAACAAAATACCGACAAAGATACGGCTTTAATGGTGGCTATTCGCGCTGGTCGTGACGTGGTGGCTCAAAAACTGATAGAAAAAATGGATGATTTTACTCAACAAAATCTAGCAGAAAATACCGCTTTGATGCTTGCAATTAGCTATGGCAAAATTGATATTGCCGAAAATATTATAAATAAAACAAAAAAACTAGCGCAACAAAATGCCTATGGGGACACAGCTTTAATACTGTCCATTCGGGAAGGATTGAACGATATAGTAGAAATTTTAATAGAAAAAATGAGTGATATTTCTCAAGAAAATCATAAAGGAAGAACAGCATTAGATACAGCAATTGAAAAAAATAATAAAAAAATTCAACGGCTAATTAAGGCAAAAATAAATGGTAAAAAAATCAAAAAATCAAAAAAGTATAATCTCTCTGAGGAGCTTAAAAAAGCATTTGCCAAACAAGATGCACAAAAATTAGAAGAAATTTTATTTGGTGAAAAAGATGTATCTGGAAATTTTAATATCACAGCAAAAGAGGCGAAAAAAATTACACAGGCTGTAATTACAGTAATTTCCCAACATAACCGTTAAATAAATAAAAAATATTTCACATAATTGTTGGTGGCTTTTATAGCGATATGCTAAATTAAACTATGTTTTAATTGTGGCGCAAATAAAATGGTAGATAAAACATATCATCTAAGAGTTTTGAGGCATAAATTTGCAAAAGCTACAACTGAACGTAATCCAGCGCCAGCAACTTCTACAATACTACTTTCTGGAGCAATTGGCACAGCTGGAACATATAGAATATTAGATAAATGGGAAAACAGCGCAATTACTGAACATGCGCCTGCAATTGTTGAAAAAATCAACCGTGATTTTAATGAGTTAAAAAATTAAAGACTAAAATATCTAATCTTAAAAAGCAAATTTCTCTCTCAGAAATATATCCAGATAAATATGATATGGATAAATTAAAAAAACAAGAACAAATAAACGATTTGTGGGAGTTTCTTGAAGAAAATATAGCTGAGCCTGAAAAGATAGATTCCACCATATATAATAATGATTATAATTTTAGCTTTTTAAAAGAAATAAAATCAGAAATATCTTCTACTAGCTCAATAGATAGAGCAGACCTAGCCCATCAGACGAGTAAACAGCTTGAAAGATGGGCAAAAGAAAAACCAAAAAGAAGAAAAAAGCCTAGAAAATCAAGATTTGAATATTGAACATTAAATATTAAATAATTTTATATCTATAGTGTTGGGGAGCTTTAAGCGTCACAAGTATTTTTACATAATCTACAATGAAGTAAAAAAATATCTAAATATATTTAAAACTAACTATATAGAAAAATTCTACCAATCAATCTCAGTTAGTTTTGCTGCTTGGTCTTCTGATATAAGCGGAGTGATTATTTCATCAAGCGCTTCACCCGTTATTACCTTGTCTAACTTATATAATGTTAAATTTATTCTATGGTCTGTTACTCTACCTTGTGGGAAATTATAAGTCCGAATACGCTCTGACCTATCACCAGAGCCGACTTGATTTTTTCTATCAGCTGCGCGCTCTGATGCTATTTTTTGTCTTTCTGCCTCATATATGCGTGAACGCAGTATCGTCATTGCTTTGGCTTTATTTTTATGTTGTGATTTTTCATCTTGTTGGCTAACTACAATTCCAGTTGGGATATGAGTTATTCTAACTGCGCTATCGGTTGTATTAACTGACTGCCCACCTGGACCTGAGGCTCTAAAAACATCTATTCTAAGGTCATTTTCATTTATATCAACATCAACTTCTTCTGCCTCTGGCAAGACAGCAACAGTTGCTGCTGATGTGTGTACCCGTCCGCCTGATTCTGTTTTTGGTACTCTTTGCACTCTATGCACACCCGATTCAAATTTTAATTTTGAAAATACATCTTTACCACTAACGGATATTATGACTTCTTTATAGCCGCCAATATCACTTTCTGAGGCCTCCATAATTTCAAATTTCCAACCATGTATATTTGCATATCCTCTATACATTCCAAATAAGTCGGCTGCAAATAAAGCTGCTTCATCACCGCCCGTGCCTGCCCTTATTTCTAAAATAGCATTTTTGCTATCTGCGCTATCTTTGGGAAGTAAGGCAAGGCGAATTTCTTGTTCCAAATCTGGGAGCTGTTTTTTGAGTTCTATTAACTCATCATTTGCCATTTCTTGCATTTCTGCATCTGTATCGGGGCTATCTAATAGCTCTTGTAAGTCAGATATTTCTTTTTGAGTAGCTTTGTATTTTTCTATTTTTTCAACAATAGGGGTAAGCTCTGCATATTCACAAGACATAGAAGTAAAATCTTTAGCCTCAAGATTGCCTTCTGACATAAGTGATGAGAGTTCTGTGTGTCTATTTTGTACTTGTTCTAATTTATGTATAAATTGTGAGCTCATTTTTTTTATTTTCTTAAATTTTACTTTTGTACAAAGACTATATTATGGTTTGTTTTTTTGCAATATCTTATCGGGGTTTAATTCTATTCCTCTAATAATATCGCCACGTTTGCCAAAAGCTTTTAATTTTTTACCATCAACATATACTTCTAAGCCTCCAGCATTTGCTGTGGTAAGAGTAAGATTTTTAATATTGGGAACTCTGTATATTTGCCCTGGTCTTAGGACTTTTCTAAAGACAGTTTTACCCCCTTTATCATTTATATGAACCCAGCTAGAGGCTATTGCCTTTAGAGTAATTCTACTATGTTTGGAAGATACTCCAAAAGATTTTCCACGAGGTTTTTTAGTGGTTTTTGGTTTAATTTCTCTTTGGGCTACAGCTGTTTTTGAAGACGCATCTATATTGCTTTTTTTATTATCATCAGCAGTAATATATTCCTCTTTATCTTTATCTTTATCTTTAACATTATCTTCCATTTTGGTTTGATTTTCAGCTATTTTTTCTTCTTCAATAATTTTTGCTTTTAACTCTTTAGAAGGCTCAGGAATGGCCATATCGGCATTTGCTTGGTTGGCCGTTTTATCGGTGAAAACAAAGCTCCAAGTAGCAAATATAGCAATAATGACAATCGCAGAAATTAACAATATTTTATAGTTGGGCATTTGTTGAGCTTGAATTGAAGGTTCAATTTCTATTTCTGTATTTGCAGGCTCAGCCGCGCCATGTTCTTGCTTAAAAGCAGTAACCATCTCATCACTATTAAACCCCAAATAAGCAGCATAACTTTTCACAAAACCAATTGCATATACCATGCCTGG
>JALTWL010000197.1 GCA_027047045.1 Micavibrio sp. | reverse complement strand
ATATATATATATATATATATATATGTATATATGTATACTAAACAAATAAAATTTAATAAATAGAATAAGCTAAGCCAAGCTATTGGGTTCATACCCCAAATATGAATATATAATTCTTCTATTAAAAGTTTGGTTCTGGCTTTTATTTTAGCTATGGCTATTTTAAATACATGAAATTTTTTGAAATAAGTGAGGATATATTGCGATAATTAAGGGAATTAAATTTCTATATTAAAACAATTATGATATTATTTTACTTATAATGTCTAAAGGTTCACTTCATCAGTATTGAAGATTAAAAATATAAGAAATTATGATTTATAAATTAGTTAAAAAATCTGGAAAAATTTGTGCCAGCCTCCGCGGTTAGACAAATGGGTTAAGTTAAAATTAATCGGTTAAAAAGATGGTTAATTTAAAATAGAAGATAAATTAAACTAATACTAATAAGTTAAATTTGAAAAATTACTTTATTTCTATTCTTATCTTTAAAATGACTCCATGAAAATTTTCTACAAAACCAGGATTAGATACCCTGTTATTAAAAAGTAAATAAAGCAATTATACCTAAGTACTACGAGAATGATTCTTAAAACTTAAAGAACTTGGCGGTGTTTTACACCCAGCTAGGGGAACCTGCCCCATAATCGATATTCCACGAAGAACCTGGCTTTTTATTGCTTTAACAGTTTGTATACCGTCGTCGTCAGGTAACTTTTTAGAAAAAAAAAGTTAACAATAAGAATAGTTTTTCTTTATGTCAGATCAAGGTGCAGCTTATTAAAAAGAGGAGGTGGGTTACATTAAAAAACTTTTTATGGATTTTTTTTTGAAATGAATTACAGAAAAAGGACTTAGGAGTAAATTTAGGTAAGAGTGCTAAATTGAACTAGGATTTAAAATGTGCACATATCGCCCGTCACTCTCGTTGAAAAATGAGATAAGTCGTAACATAGTAAAGGTACTGGAAAGTGTCTTTAAAAACATAATATAAGTAGTATAATTCACTTACATTGAATTAGTGACTAATATTAAGTCTGTTTTTAAATAAAATTCTTGTTTTAAAAATAATAGTATTATTATTGTTAGAGGTAAATAAATTATTTTTTGAAAGTGTATAGATGAAAGAATGTTAATTTGAGAACAAGAGTACAAAAGTACCGTGAGGGAATGTATGCAATTAAGAAAAAGTAAAAGTTAATGTTTGTACCTTTTGTATGATGGTTTATCTAGAAATAAAGTAAGAATTTACTCTCCCCGAAGTGAATTGAGCTATTAAATTTCTATGTTAATGTGGAAAGATTATATAAAGAGAATTTAATAGAAATGAAATGTTTATCGAAATTCACTATAGCTGGTTGATCAGGAAATATATCAAAGTATTGGCTTCTATTATAATTTTGATAATAAAATGATTAAAATTAAATAAATAGCAGAAACATAAAAGGATAAGCTTTTGTGTTATTATAAGAATCATGGTTTAAAAATAACTTAGATATAGGCTTAGAATTAGCCATTGATTAAAAAAATTGTTATAAATTATAAGTTAATTTATTTTTAAATTAGTTGTTTAATTCTATAATTCTATACTGATTTATTTTAATAAATTAGAATTTAAAAGAGATTCTGGTAAAATGAGTATTTAATCTATTGGAGATCTTGATGTTAATAAAAATACAAGAAATAAAATAAAATTATTTCAAAACAGATAAAAGGAACTCGGCAAAAAGTTGTTTCGCCAGTTTACCAAAAACATGGCTCTTTGTTTAATAAAGATAAAGAGTCGAACCTGCCCGGTGAAAATTTAACGGCCGCGGTACTCTGACCGTGCAAAGGTAGCATAATCATTTGCCTTTTAATTGAAGGCTGGTATGAATGGTTTGACGAAAACAATACTGTCTCTTATCTGTTAATTAAAAATTAATTTTGATGTGAAGAAGCATTAATAACTCTAAAAGACAAGAAGACCCTATTGAGCTTTAATAATATAGCAAAAGCAAAATAATAAATTAAAAAATTGTTTTTTATTGATTATTTTAGTTGGGGCGACTGAGGAACATAAAAGCTTCCTCGAAATACTTAATAACTAACATGTAATGATCCAATATTAATGATTAGGGGAATTAGTTACCATAGGGATAACAGCGTAATTTCTTTCAAGAGTTCTTATTAAAAAAGAAGTTTGCGACCTCGATGTTGGATTAAGATTACCAATCGGTGTAGCAGCTTTTATTGGTTGGTCTGTTCGACCATTAAAATCTTACATGATCTGAGTTCAGACCGGCGTGAGCCAGGTCGGCTTCTATCTTTAGAAAAAAGGATTTTTAACTAGTACGAAAGGACCGTGATAAAAATGAATAATTCAGTTAAAAGAAAAAATATAATAGAATGTTAAAAAGTAATTATTAAGTTGGCAGAATTATATGTGACTGAGTTAGGTTCAGTAGATGAAAATTATTTCACTTAATTGAAATTAAATTAGAATAAATTAGAATGACAGAGTAATGTGTCAGATTTAAGTTTTGATTATAAAGGTTAAAATCCTTTTTCTAATAGTGATCGTTACTGTAGTATCTATTTTCATTACTTATGTTTGTATTTTACTGGGATTAGCTTTTTTTACTTTATTAGAACGAAAGGGATTAGGGTATATACAAGTTCGTAAAGGGCCAAATAAAGTTGGAATTATAGGTTTACCCCAGCCTCTAGCAGATGCTCTAAAATTATTGAGCAAAGAAATAAGGAAGCCTATATTAATTAATCAAATCCCATATTACATAGCTCCTGTTTTAAGATTAATTTTAGCACTTATATTGTGAGAATTAATTCCAAGAGAATCTAGGGGTTTTTATATAAAATTTGGGTTATTATTTTTTTTATGTGTATCTAGCATAAATGTATACGGAACTTTATTAGCTGGTTGAAGCTCCAACTCAAAATATGCTTTGTTGGGAGCTGTTCGAGCTATTGCTCAAACTATTTCTTATGAAGTGAGTCTTGCACTAATTTTATTATTTGTTTTATTTAGGTGCCTGAGTCTAGATTTATTTGAAGTAATTAAGTATCAAGCCTTAATTTGATTTTGCTTTTTACTATTACCTGTTGGAGGAGTTTGAATTGTGTCTTGTGTAGCAGAAACTAATCGAGCACCTTTTGATTTTGCTGAAGGAGAGTCAGAGTTAGTCTCCGGCTTTAATGTAGAATATGGCTCTAGTGGTTTTGCTTTAATTTTTATGGCTGAATACAGAAATATCTTGTTAATAAGTCTCTTAAGAGCTTGTCTTTTTTTCGGAGGCTCATCTTTATGAAGAATATTTTTTGATTTAGTTTTATGTATTAAGATTTTGTTTTTTTGTTTTTTATTTATTTGGATTCGCGTAACTTTGCCTCGATTCCGATACGACTTATTAATAAGACTAACATGAAAAAGGATTCTACCTCTATCTTTAAGAGGATTAATATTTTTGACAGGGATACTTTTTATAGAAATAATTTAATAATTATGAATTGATTTACAGAAAAGTAGTTTAATAAAATATTAGCATTGGAAGTTAAAGATTAGGTATAGTCCTACTTTCTGAATGAGCAGATATATTATATTTTCTTTGACTATTTCTCTCTTTTTTCTAATGCCTGTAATAAATCATCCCTTAAGATTAGGACTAAGAATTATATTTTGTAGACTAGCAATTTGCCTATTATTAGGAGTTTTGGGTTATAATTGATTTGGTTTTATTTTGTTTTTAATTTTTGTAGGAGGTCTTTTAGTAATATTTGCTTACGTCTCTGCTTTAAGACCTAATGTTTATTTTAGTGGAAAAAAACTGATTTATGGCTTCTTTTTTCTATGATTATTTACCATATTAATATTCTTTTCAATTTATTTTTTAGAAACCACAATTATTTGAGAAAATGTAAGAGAATTAACGGTTTTTGGAAAGTCCTTAGTCGGCGAAAAAATTGTTGGTAATGATCATATTTCCTTGATAGTAGGGCTGGGGGGAATTCTTTTGTTAAATCTACTAGCAGTAGTAAAAGTTTGTTATTATCAACAAGGGCCTTTACGACAGTACTTAGATTAATATATATATATATTTTTGTGGTGTAATAAAAGCACATTAAGGGTTTCATCCTAAAAGTATAATTAATATTATCAAAAATTCATATGCGAGGACCAGCACGAAAAGTTCATCCTATCTTAGTAATTATCAATAATGCTTTAGTGGATCTTCCTGCTCCAAGAAATTTATCTATTTGATGGAATTTCGGGTCAATAATAGGAATTTGCCTAATAATTCAAATTTTAACTGGGTTGTTTTTAGCTATACACTACACACCTCATATTGATTTAGCATTCTCTTCAGTTATCCACATTGTTCGTGATGTAAACAGAGGTTGGTTACTTCGGGCAATTCATGCTAATGGCGGATCTTGTTTTTTTATTTGTATATATGTACATGTAATGCGTGGGCTGTATTATGGATCTTTTAAACTTTTCTATACTTGAAATATTGGGGTTATACTGCTTCTTGTAACCATAGCAACAGCCTTTCTGGGCTATGTTTTACCCTGAGGACAAATATCTTTTTGAGCTGCAACTGTCATTACTAATCTCTTCTCAGCCATTCCATTTATTGGAAAAATATTTGTTGAATGGTTATGAGGGGGATTTTCTGTAGACAACGCTACTTTAAATCGATTTTTTTCATTCCATTTTATTTTACCTTTTATTATTGTAGCTCTAGTAATTGTTCATTTCTTGTTTTTACATGAAACAGGGTCTAATAATCCTTTAGGAGTAAATAGAAATGGTATAAAAATTCCCTTTCATTCTTACTATAGTTTAAAAGATGTTGTTGGATTTATTTTTCTTTTCTTTTTTCTAATCTTAATTATTATATTTTTCCCTAGGTTGTTTCTGGAGCCCGAAAACTTCATTCCTGCAAATCCTTTATCCACCCCTGTTCATATTCAACCTGAGTGATATTTTTTGTTTGCTTATGCCATTCTCCGATCTATCCCCAGGAAATTAGGAGGTGTAATTGCTTTAGCTATATCTGTTATTATTTTATTTTTGCCTTCTTTCATTTATTCCTCTAGATTTACAAGTTTTCGATCTTTTAGATTTTCTCCTTTAAATCAAATTTTATTCTGAAGATTCTTAAGAAGACTAATAATTTTAACCTGAGTGGGGGCTCGACCTGTTGAATATCCTTATGATCTTATTGGTCAAATTTTTACTTTTTTATATTTTTCATATTTTTTTATTTCACCCTTATGTCATTTTTTTTGATACAAAACATTAAATTTTTAATAAAGTTATTGTCTGGAAAAAGTTTGTCTTGAAAATAAATTAAAAGTGTTCGAATCACTTAATAACTTAATATGATAGAGGTTTCTTTTCTTTTTATTCTTAGTATTACTGGAGGATTATTTTCATTAGTAACTTTGTCTGTACAACGAAAGCATTTATTAAGGTGTTTATTGAGATTAGAAGTAATAACTTTGACTTTGTTCGTTTTTATTTTAAGAGAAAGGTTTAGTCAGAATTTTGAAAACTTTGTTGTTTTGATTTTTATTGCATTAGCTGCGTGCGAAGCTAGATTGGGGCTTGCCATTTTAGTTTCTCTTATTCGAACTCATGGTAATGATTACGTATATAGCTATGGTCTTCAAAAGTGTTAGAATTAATTTTACTTAATTTTTTTTTGATTTTACCTTTTATAAATATGAAGATTTTTTGATATATACGCATTTGAGGCTTATTAATTGGAAGATTTATTAGATTCTTTTATTGTTATAAAAATTTTTCTGGCTTAACTATATTTTCTGATTTTTTGAGAGTAGATGGGTTAAGAGGTTTTCTTGTAATTTTAACCTGATGAATTTCTTTATTAATATTATTGGCTAGGCATAAAATAATTTATATAAAAAAAAATAATTCTATGTCTTTTTCTTTTTTTGTTTGTCTTTTAAACTTGATCCTGATAATAGTTTTTTTTTTCTAGAAATATTATATGATTTTATATTTTTTTTGAATTATCTCTTGTACCAACATTAATTTTAATTCTTGGTTGAGGTTACCAGCCTGAACGACTTCAGGCTGGTATATTTATAATGTTATATACTATTACTGCTTCTTTACCTTTGTTAGCATTAATTTTAATTATTTCCATGAGGGAGTTTTCTTTTTACATATTTTATAAAAGAACAATTCAGGAAAATTTTCTAAATAATACTAGGTGAACGACTAATGTGATTTTTTTGGTAAGAATAGGAGCGTTCTTAGTAAAGCTTCCTTTGTTTTCTGTCCATTTATGATTACCTAAGGCACATGTAGAAGCACCTGTTGCAGGATCAATGGTATTAGCTGGTGTGCTTTTAAAATTAGGAGGTTATGGAATAGTCCGTATAGTGGAATTTTTTTGCTTAAGAACTGTTATTATAAAAGAGGTATTGTTTGTTTTAGGTCTATGAGGGGGGGTTATTAGGAGTATGATTTGTTTACGACAAGTGGATTTTAAGTCCTTAATTGCATATTCTTCTATTGGCCATATGAGGCTTATATTGGCTGGTTTTTTCTCTTTAACTTCTTGAGGATGGGGAGGAATTTTAGGTATAATGTTGGCTCACGGTCTTTGTTCTTCTGCATTATTTTGTTTGGCTAATATAACCTATGAAAAAAGTCATAGTCGAAGATTAATATTAAGGAAAGGATTTTTATTATTAGTTCCTAGATTAACTTTGTGATGATTTTTATTTTGTATTATTAATATAGCAGCACCCCCTTCTATTAATTTATTAAGAGAATTATTAATCATTCCCAGAATTATAATAAATAGGATGATATTATTTATGTGTTTTATATTAATGAGTTTTTTAACAGCTGCATATAATCTTTTTCTATACGGAGCCACTCAACACGGGGGATGCTCTAAAAGATTGTCTCCTTTTTCAGGCCTTTGTTCTTTAAATTTTTTGATTTTATTTCTACACTGAATTCCCTTAAATATTTTTATTTTAAAATCTGAAATAATTTATCTTTGATTCTAAAAAGATTAAGTTAGTTTAAAAAGAATATTAGGATGTGGGCCTATTGGTAAAGAAATTTTACTTAATAATGCTAACAAGAAAAATTGTTTTAAAACCCTCTTCTGTTAGAAGAGTATTTCTATTCAGTTATTGTTTTTGTCTACTGCCTTTATTAATATTTTTAACCTTAAGCAATAAAGCTTTTATTATTGAATGAGAGATCATTAGTGTAAGAACAACTTTTTTAAGATTTCCTATTATTTTAGACTTTGTAGGAATTAGTTTTAGTTTTATTGTTTGTTTTATTTCTGGTTGTGTAATAATATTTTCATCATCTTATATAAGAGAAGATAAATTTTTATCACGGTTTGTATGATTAGTTATACTTTTTGTTCTTTCCATAAATATTTTAATTTTTGTCCCAAGATTGATTTCTTTATTACTGGGATGAGATGGTCTTGGGATTGTGTCGTTTGCTTTAATTATTTATTATCAAAATATAAAATCATTTAGAGCAGGCATGCTTACAATTCTTATAAATCGTATTGGAGATGTGGCTTTACTTACTGGAGTAGGCTTATGCATATTGCAAGGTCACTGAAATATTTTATTAATAGATGATTATAGGTTTTTAAGAGGATTAAGAATATGTATCTTGCTTGCAGCTATAACTAAGAGAGCTCAAGTTCCTTTTTCTAGATGGCTGCCGGCTGCCATGGCAGCCCCAACTCCTGTTTCGGCACTTGTTCATTCTTCAACTCTTGTTACGGCTGGGGTATTCTTAATGATTCGATTCTTTCCTTTTATTAGTTGTTGGAAATATTTTAGGTTTTTTCTTATATTTGTTTCTGTAATTACATTATTTATAGCAGGAATAAGAGCTAATTATGAGTATGATATAAAAAAAATTATTGCTCTATCAACTCTTAGTCAACTTGGAGTAATGATAATAAGCCTCGCGTTGAATTTACCTTTTTTAGCGTTATTCCATCTATATACCCACGCTATGTTTAAAGCTATACTTTTTATTTGTGCTGGGATAATTATTCATAATAATAAAAATGCACAAGACTTGCGGTTATTAGGAAGACTCTGAAAAGATATACCACTAACAGTGAGATGTTTAAATATTGCAAATCTTGCTTTATGTGGGGCTCCTTTTTTAAGAGGGTTCTATTCTAAAGATATAATTTTAGAAATATCTCTTTTCAGGCCATGTAGAATAGCTATACTTATTTTTATTTTTCTTGGTACAGCTATAACCTCCGCTTACACAGTTCGTCTAACTCTTTTTTCTATCTGAGGACCATCTAACTATTTATCTCTCCATCAAATTTATGATGAAGATGAAAGATCAACATTTCCAATAATATTACTTAGAAGAGTAACAGTATTCGGCGGTGTTTTTTTACAATATAATGTATTAGATTTTAATGTGTCATTATTTTTACCTCTTTATTTAAAAATTTTAGGGCTATCTGTTATTATTATTGGTGGTTTGATCTCCTATACAATTTCAAGAAGGAGATTGATAATGAAAGAAGAACAAAGAAAAAAGTTCTCTTTTTTATCTTTAATATGATTTCTTACCCCTATTTCAACATTACCTATTAGATTTCTTAGTATGAAAGGCAGAATAAATTTTATTAAAGTTTTAGACCAAGGGTGATTAGAAATTTTAGGAGGATCAGGGAGATTTTTTTGTTTAATAAAATTGGCTCAAATTAATCAAGTTTTTCAGAAAAGAATAATTAATGCTTTTATTAGGATAATAATGTTTTTTATTTTTTTATTTATCTGTTTAAAATAGATATGGCCCTATGAGGACAATTAGGATTTCAAGATGCTTCTTCCCCTTTGATGGAACAATTAATCTTCTTTCATGACCATGCTATATTAATTTTAATTCTTATTATAACAGTAGTTGGTTATGCATATGTATCTTTGTTAACTAATTCCTTTTCTTCTCGCTATGTAGTAGAAGGTCAAGAAATTGAAACTATTTGAACTATTCTACCTGGAGTAATTCTCCTTTTCCTGGCCTTACCTTCTTTACGATTATTATATTTGTTAGATGAAATTTTAGACTGTAGACTAACCGTAAAAACAGTAGGTCATCAATGATATTGATCTTATGAATATTCTGATTTTCTAGACATTGAATTCGATTCTTATATATTACCAACCGAAGAACTTAACTTTGGAGAATTCCGGCTTCTTGATGTAGACAACCGTGTTGTTGTTCCTATCGAGACTTCTATTCGTTTATTAGTTACATCCGCAGATGTTATTCATTCTTGAGCTGTGCCTTCCTTAGGTATTAAAACTGATGCAACTCCAGGACGATTAAATCAAATTAGGTTTTTTATTAAATACCCTGGGGTTTTTTATGGGCAATGCTCAGAAATTTGTGGGGCTAATCATTCCTTTATGCCTATTGTAGTTGAAGCCATTATTATGAAAGACTTTACTTCCTGACTTTTAAAAAATGCAATTGAAAGCTAAGAAAAATTAGTTAAAAAATAACGTTGATTTGTCATGTCAGAGTTACTGCTAACAGTATTTTTTTATGCCTCACCTGGCCCCTATTAATTGACTTATTATTTGATGTCTCATTTGAGGTTCTTTTTTTTTATTTTCTGTGGTTGTATGATGAAAATTTAAACCTTATTACAATGTTTTCTCTATGCCTACGTTAAAGACTAAAAAATGTGTCTTTTGAATTTGATAATGTTTTTGGATATTTTTTCAAGATTTGATGATCATAACTCAATCTTATTAGGAGCTTATATTTTATTATGAAGAACTAGATTTATCTCAGTATATATTTCTATCTTAGTTCTTTGAGTCTTATCAAGACGATGGACTCTTCTTTTTAAATATTTATTTAATTTAATTTCTTCTTTAGTAAAGGTTGTTTCTGGAAAATATCTAGGCTGTTTTTCTTTAGGCATAGTAAGATTATTTATAATAATTTTATTTATAAACTTTTGTAGCCTCATCTCTTATGTTTTTGGTGAAACCAGTCATCTCGCTATCACACTATCTTTAAGATTACCATTTTGGCTACTTTTCATCATTTCAGGAATCAGAAAAAGTGGCCAAAAAGTAGTTGCATCTTTACTCCCCTCTGGAGCCCCATCTAGTCTTAATCCCTTTTTAATCATTATTGAAACCGTAAGAATCATTGTTCGCCCTTTGATCCTTGCATTACGATTAGGAGCTAATTTAACAGCAGGACATATTGTTATAGCTATCATTGGAGGATTTTTAGAAATCTCTATTTTAAACCACTCCATAAGTATAGTTATTTATTCATTATTTGAAGCTTTTTATACAGTATTTGAATTTGGAATTTGTTTTATCCAAGCATACATTTTTGTTCTTCTATTAATTCTTTATAGAGATGAACATCCTAGTTAACTAAGATAAATTTTACTGGAAAAACTTTTAAAGCTAAAGGAAAAAAATTTTCAATCTTTGGTTTACAAGACCAATGCTCAAAATTAGCTTCATGTAGCAATTGTTTTGAGAATTAAAATCCTCTATAACATCTTCAGTGTTATGCTCTATATAAGCTATCAAAACAATTTTATAATCTATTTAATTCTAAAATTAAGAACGAGCCATTACTAAAGCTCCTACTTCCTCTCTATTATGAAAATCAACTGGTAAAATGTTATCTCATTCCAGACTTGTACTTATATGAAGACTTCAAATTATACTGCGTTGGCTAATAAAAGCTTCCCAAACAATAAATATAAAATAAAGAACTCCTACAAAAGAAATTATTGAGCCAATTGATGATAAGATATTTCATGTAGTATATCTATCAGGATAATCTGAATAACGTCGAGGCATACCTGCCAACCCTAAAAAATGTTGAGGAAAAAATGTTAAATTAACTCCAATAAATATAATAAAAAAATGGGCTTTTGCTCATCGTGCATGTAAAGTTAAACCAGTTAATAAAGGGAATCAAAAATTAAATGCAGCAAAGAGAGCAAAAACCGCCCCTATAGAAAGAACATAATGAAAATGGGCGACAACATAATATGTATCATGTAATATAATGTCTAAAGACGAGTTTGATAAAACAATGCCTGTTAGTCCTCCTACAGTAAATAGGAAAATAAACCCCAGAGCTCACAACATTGGAGCCTCATATTTAATTCGACTACCATGAATTGTTGCTATTCAACTAAAAATTTTAATTCCTGTAGGAATAGCAATAATTATTGTAGCAGCCGTAAAATAAGCACGTGTATCAACATCCATCCCGACTGTAAATATATGATGAGCTCAAACAATAAATCCTAAGACCCCAATAGCAATTATTGCATAAATTATTCCAATTCTACCAAATGTTTCTTTTTTACAAGAAAAGTATGTAACAATATGAGAAATTATTCCAAATCCTGGAAGAATAAGAATATAAACTTCCGGATGTCCAAAAAATCAAAATAAATGCTGAAATAAAATTGGATCCCCTCCTCCAGCAGGGTCAAAAAAAGCAGTATTAAAATTTCGATCGGTAAGAAGCATAGTGATTCCTCCCGCCAAAACTGGAAGAGAAAGAAGAAGAAGTACAGCAGTAATTTTTACTGACCATACAAATAAAGGAACTCGTTCTAATTGTATACCACGTCAACGTATGTTTAAAACTGTAGTAATAAAATTAATCGCCCCAAGAATTGAAGCGATCCCCGCTAAATGAAGAGAGAAAATTGCAAAATCAACAGCAGGGCCAGCATGTGCTAAATTTCTTGCTAAAGGAGGGTATAAAGTTCATCCTGTGCCTACTCCACTTTCAATAGCAGCTGATGATAACAAAAGAGCTAAAGAAGGGGGCAATAATCAAAATCTTATGTTATTAAGCCGAGGAAAAGCTATATCCGGAGCCCCAAGTATTAAAGGAACTAACCAATTTCCAAATCCACCAATCATCATGGGCATTACGAAAAAAAAAATCATAATAAAAGCATGAGCGGTAACAATAACATTATATAGTTGGTCATCTCCTAACAAACTTCCCGGTTGTCCCAACTCCATACGAATTAGTATTCTTAGTCCTGTTCCTAATAGAGCTGATCATATTCCTAATAAAATATATAAAGTTCCAATATCTTTATGGTTTGTAGAATAAACCCATCGCATACAATAATCTTTCAAAATAAAAATTCTTTATAAGAAAAACTCCTCCTAATGAATTAAAAATAATTCTAAAAATACATAAACCATCCAAAGTTCATTTTTCTAATAAATAGTTTTCTTTTAAAAAAAAAGGCCCTGATAAAAACAAAACTGAAAAAGTAAGTCTTAAATAATAAAATAATCTTAAAAGAGCACCAACAATAAGTAATATTAACATAAAAATCATTTCAATCTTTACTGCAAAATTTATCACAATTCACTTTGGTACAAAGCCCAATAACGGAGGAATTCCCCCCAAAGAGAGTAAAAGAAAAACCATAGAAAGTCGAAATACTGCCTTCTTTCCAAAGAAAGAACTAAAAACCTGAAATACTAAATTAGTTTCTGCTTTCCAAGCAATTAAAAAAATACACACAGTAATAAAAAAATAAATAATAAGATAAATTTTTATAATTCTTTCTCTTAAGCAAGCACAAAAAACTAACCACCCTATATGAGCAATGGATGAATATGCTAAAAGAGCTCGTAATTGGGTCTGATTTATACCTCCAACTCCTCCCACGATACTTGATAAAGCGGCTACAAATAAAATCAATATAAAAAACGTTGCCCTTCAAAGACAAGATAATGAAAAAAAAAGAAATAACGGAGCAATTTTCTGTCATGTAAATAAAAAAAGGCCTGTAAATCATGAAGACCTGGCTGCCACGCCAGGAAATCAAAAATGAAATGGAAACACTCCCATTTTTAAAAAAAGACCTATAACTAAAATAAAAAGCCCCTTCTCCATAAAGACAGGAAAACTCTTAGAACTGAAATCTCAAACAAAACTTGTTCCAAATCTCAGCAACCTTCTGAGTATAATTATAGCAGAACCAACTGCTTGAAAAATAAAATATTTTACAGCAGATTCTGTCTCCTGGGTGGTCCCCCGATAAAGCATCAAAGGGATAAAGGCAATAAGGTTAATTTCTAAACCTGCTCATACAGGCAATCAATGTCTAGCAGAAAGAGAGTACACAGTACCAAAAACTATTATAAATAGAAATAAAATACCATATGGCATTAATACAATATAACTTAATGGAAGCACAAGAAAAGGAATGGAATTAAACCACTCAAAACAAAGTTAGCAGCCCCGTTCTCTTCATGCTTTTCTTATTTTATTCTTAATTTAATCAATCTAAAGAACCTTCATTTCACTCATGAAATAAACCAAAGATAAGAATCAAAAGAAAAATAAAAACTCCAATAATAGAAACAAAATTAATAGAAAACTTTAAAAACCCAACAACTGGGATTAATAAAACAACTTCTACATCAAAAATAAGAAAAATTACTGCTAAGAGAAAAAATCGCAAAGAAAAAGGGATACGAGCAGTCTTTAAAGGATCAAAGCCACATTCAAACGGAGAACTTTTTTCACGATCCGCTATGGCTTGCTTTGAAATTAATCAAGCCACAAAAAAAATAACCAAACTTAATAAAATTGCTAAATTCCTAGTCCAAATTAATAAAAGCACAGACACTAAAGAAATCATCTCCTATTTTACAGCATCAATGTAATCCGTTCAACCGGCGTAGTGTCGCTAGATTAGTGTAAAACACAATCTTTTGGGTAACAACCAAACGCCTCTATTTCGGCTTCAATCTACGCAAAGACAGAATTCCACTGTCTACATACGGGCCGTAACCGTAAATGAATCTTCATTTTTTGCTAATGGTATTGGAGAAAAAACTCTCTTTATTCGAATGCAAATCAAATCTTTTATAATAAAGTACAATACCTAGTTCCTTGAGGATATATTTATCGTGGACAGATTAAAAATCTATTGCTTACTCTCAGCCACTCAAAGAAATTAAGAACCTCATCAATAAATAGATAAATAAAGAAACAATCAAACAACATCGACAAAATGTCAATATCATGCAGCTGCCTCAAATCCAAAATGATGTCTATTTGAAAAATGATATATTCAAACACGAATTAAACAAACAATTAAAAATGTCCTCCCAATTAAAACATGAAGTCCATGAAATCCTGTAGCCACAAAGAATGTTGAACCATAAGCTCCGTCCGAAATAGAAAATGACGCTTCATAATACTCCCCTGCCTGAAGATATGTAAAATACATCCCCAAAAGAACGGTAAAAACAAGACCTTGAATAGCACTTGGTCGATCTCCTTGTATAAGAGAATGATGGGCTCAAGTTACAGTAACTCCTGAAGCTAGTAAAACAGCAGTATTTAATAACGGTACTTCAAAAGGATTTAAAGGAATAATCCCCACAGGAGGTCAACACGACCCTAACTCTAATGTAGGTGCTAAGCTTCTATGGAAATAAGCTCAAAAAAAAGCAAAGAAGAACAGAACTTCTGAAACAATAAAAAGAATTATTCCAATACATAATCCTTTATAGACCGCAGTTGTGTGATGACCTTGAAAAGCACTTTCTCGAATAACATCACGCCACCATTGAAGTATAGTTAAAAAAATTAAAAAAATACCAAAAAATAAACCAAGAGGAGACATACCATGCATCCAACCTACTAACCCGGTCGTAAGAAATAAAGCTCCAACCGACCCTGTCAAAGGCCAAGGACTAAATTCAACTAAATGGAAAGGATTTCGTAGCATAACTTACCTTTTTTAATATTATTAATCTTGCTACTTGGAAGGCAACTGTACTCATCATACTCAAAAGGTAAGTAAGGTAATTTATGGAAGAATCTATTAATCCCTAAATAGATCTACAATCTACCGCCTATCCTCAGCCATTCCATTATCATAGGCTTTAGTGAAACCACATTTTTAAATTTGCACTTTACTGTTTTAGATTAAACTATAAAACCAAGATTTAAAATATTATATTTTATGTAAAGCTTTGAAGGCTATCAGTTTTTTTAACTTAAAATCTTATAAGAAAAAGTTTTGAACTTTTATTCTAGAACTCAAAATTCTATTCATTTCCAGATTATGATATCTTATATATACATATAAGATTTATAGTTAATTCAATTCCATAAGGAAAATAATGGAAATAAAATGAGTATATGTTTAGAACTTTATTAAATTTTATTTGTTTAGTATATATACGCATATATATATATATATATATATATATATATATATATATATACGCATATATATATATATGTATACATA
>JALTWL010000196.1 GCA_027047045.1 Micavibrio sp. | reverse complement strand
ATTGAAAACTATGGGATTCCGATGATTTTCAATACAGACAAAGGCTGTAAATTTACCAGTTTTAAATTTACGAATGTTCTTCGCAGGCATAAAATAAATATCTCAATGGACGGCAAAGGTCGATGGATGGATAATGTTTTTATTGAACGATTATGGCGAAGTTTGAAATATGAAGCATTATATTTACACAATCCAGAAACTGTTATAGCAGTAAAATCTGTGGTAAAACAATGGCTTGATTTTTATAATTCCAAGCGAGATGGGTGGTAAAATTATTGCCAGTGCTGTATTTTTAGACTTCGGTATTACAGACGCGATTACCGATAAACATCGTCGCCACCCAGCAAGTTTTGTTATTCCTATAAAAAAGAAAAAAGAAAAAAGGGTATATCCAAATTAGATATACCCTTTAGCAGTTATATTGGATTTCCAGTTGGATGGCTTTATAACCTTATAGAAGTCCTGAATTTTTATTATCTTCTAGGTCCACCGCGTCTTTTCTTTCTACGAGGACTATTAGAATTTTTCTTTTTATTAAGATGTAAAATATCTTTTTTGTTATCATTTGCAGTAACGCCAGTTTCAGGTTTCTCATCTGCCTTAGCCTTAGCATTATCAACCGCTTCTTTAACAGACTCTACCTTCGGTTTTGCAAGCTCTACAACCTCAACCTTTGGTGCCATATCCTTACCAATAGCATCAATGATAACTTTAGCTTTAGATTCTGCTTCAAATAATGCACGGAGAGATTTATCTTTTACCTGTGCGCCATCTTTAGAAGCCTCAGCATATTCAACTTTCTTCTTCATAAACCAGCCCGCAAGAGGTTGTGATAAATCTTTAGCCACCATACCCTTAACTGGACGCGCGCCTTTTTCACTTTTCTCAGCAGCAGCAATTAGTTGTTTTTTAACTTCCTCAGTTAATTCCATTTCAACATTGCGTAACTGCAATCCACCACCAGCATTATCATTTAAACGTTCTGCTACTTTATTTACTTCACGTTCAAGGATTTTACCTAATACATCTTTGCTAAGACGATTGTAAACCAATATACCACCCAAACCTTCTAAACGTCCAAGTAATTCAGGCTTGAAATGTTTATTGACAGCAGCTTTGTATAAAGCTTCTCTGCTTTGTTTGCTATCACTTTCTATTATAGATGGTTTAGACGCTTGCCCTGCCCCCAAATTGGTTGTCATGATTATCACTGTATTTTTAAATGAAATCATATTACCTTTTTGGTCTTCAACCTCTCCATCTTCTAGGATTGGAAGTAAGATATTAAATACATCTGGATGAGCTTTTTCAACTTCATCAAATACAACTACGCTATATGGTTTTTGACGCACTTTTTCTAGTTCAGGCTCTGTATCATCATGCCCAACAAATCCAGCAGGCGCGCCAATCAATTTAGATACAGCATGTTTATCCATATAATTATTCATATCGATTTTTATCATAGCATCTTCTGTACCATTTAAGTGCTTGGCTAACATTCTAGCAGTCTCAGTCTTACCAACACCAGTTGGACCAGCAAGTAAAAATGCTCCCCAAGGTTGATTTGGATCCGTAAGCCCAGCCCTTGCCGCAATTAAACGCTGAGTAATAGCCTCTAACTGTTCGTCCTGTCCCAACACCTCTTTAGGAAGTTCTTTTTCTAATTTCACGAATCTCTCGTGGTCTTTTTGGTTTAGGAACTCTTCTTTCAATTTAGATGCTTTAGATACAGCTGTTATAATATCACTATCCAAAACATCTTTGCGTTGAGCTATTCTAGCAATCGCCATTGCATCATCTAAAACCCCAACAGCTTTATCTGGTTGATATTGCTGCGGCATAAATCTATCAGTTAGCTTAACTATTTTTTCTAACTGTTCATCGGTTAGATGTTGTTCCATACCGTGATACTTACCATAATGCTCATTTAATTTTTTCAAAATTGCAATTGTAGTTTCAGTATCGGTTGGCTCTATTACCAACGGTTGAAAACGTCTATTTAAAGCGCCGTCTTTCTCAACGAACTTCTTATGTTCTTTTAAAGTTGTTGTACCAATACAAGTTACAGAACCGCGCGCCAAAAATGGTTTCATGATTTGAGCGGCACCGCCACCTTCATTACCAGCAGTAGAACCAGCCCCCAAGATAGAATGTATTTCATCTAAACATAAAATAATTTTTTGACCATTTAGATATCCACCGCGTTCCTCTAAACCATCAAGTACTTTTTTAAGTTCTTTTTCAAACTGACCACGATATTTAGCTTGGTCAGTTGCATTCATACCAGTAATATCAAGCGCAATAACGCGAGCATCAGATAATTCCTCTTCCGCATTACCTGCAACTATATCCAAAGCAAGCGCATCAAACATAGCCGTTTTACCAGTGCCTGCCTCACCAATCAAGTTAACACTAGACTTATTTTTACGCAATAAGAATTGCTTTAACTGCCCAAGTTCTTCATCACGACCAATGATTGGGTCAAGCTCTCCACGTTCCGCACGTTCAGTTACATCAATACCAAATTGCTTTAAAACTTTCTCAAGAGCAGTATCTGTAACTTTATATCCACCCTTTGGTTTTTCTTTCATACCAGGTTTACGATTACCAGAAGGAGTATTGTCTGGCGCAGGCTCTCTGGCTGGTGTGTCAATCTCTTCTTCTTGTGGCTCTGCACCTGGAAAACCACCCATGCCACCACCAAATTTATCCATCATATTTTTAAACATATTTTCAAGATCTTTGGCTTGACGTTGTTCTTGTTCAATTATTTGTCTTGCAATATGTGCTCCCCTTGGGTGATTAGAAGGCAACCTATCCATTATTTTATTTTTTGCTATATCAACATCATCTGGAATGCCTTTTGCAATAATTTGAGCCATACCAGCCTCTAAAGGTTTAACTGTTAGGCGGTACAATTCTTTTGTTTCATCATCAACCATTACCACTTCTTTATCTAATATATTTTGCATTGGCACTTGCAGACCTGTTTTCCCATCAACTGCAAGAAAATCTACTGGCATACCAAAATCAAATTTGATGGCATACTGATTATCATTTTTAACATCTACGAAAAATTTGTATCCGTGGTAATTAGACATAGTTTTTAACCTCCGACTGGTTTCTTATAGTTTAAAAATACTCAAAACAATAATCATACTTATTATTTTTGTTCTAAGCTGTATTTAGTTTTTATAATTACTCTGTGAAATATACATAATGTTAATGCCATATGTCAAGTGTTTTTTAACCTTTTATTTACATTTTTATATATAAAATTGTTATTTTATTACTCAATCTAAGTATCTTACAGTTATTTTATTACTTAAATACCACAATAAAATATGCTAGTAACATACCTAATATAGTAATATTTCACTACTTTTATTATAAAACAAATGAGCATTTTATAGGAAAAAAAACATTTCTGTCTAGTAATAAATTTATTTTTTATTAACTTTTGTAATGTTTTTTTATTTACCTACTCCTGAATTGTGGAAATATTTATTTTTTTTTTTT
>JALTWL010000195.1 GCA_027047045.1 Micavibrio sp. | reverse complement strand
TATATATTTTTTCTACATCATTTTTTATTGCCGAGTAAAGAACTGCTCTGGCCGCACCACCCGCACCAATCAAAAGCATAGATTTTGGGGTAAAGTTAGCAACGCTATTTTGCAAATTTTGCCAAAAGCCAAAAGCATCAGTATTAAAACCGTGTAATTTTTTATCGCTATCAATTACAACCGTATTTACAGCGCCAATTTTCTTTACAACATTATCTATGCTTGCTAGCAACGGGATAATTCTTTCCTTATACGGGATTGTAACGTTAAAACCACAATATCCCTCATTCAATAGCTTTTCTATTCCCGTTTCTAAATTATCGGGAGTAATGGCAATTTTGTTATATATGCCGTCAATTTGATATTTTTTAAGCCAATAACCATGCAAAATAGGCGATTTTGAATGTTCAATCGGCCAACCTATCACCCCTGCCTTAAGAGTAGTTTTTGCTGTGTTTTGTATTATACCCGTATCTTTATTTACCATGCCTGTACCTGTTTTATATCGTCAGCAGAGCAAAGGAGCATGGCAAGCCTATCAACGCCAAGCGCGATGCCACTTGCAGTTGGCATGCCATAATTCATTGCTTCAATAAAATCTTGGTCTATGGGTAAGTTTTCCCCATATAGGCGTTTTTTTTCTGACTTAGCTATTTTGAACCTTCTTAACATCTCTTTTGCGTCTGTGAGCTCACCAAAAGCATTTGCTAGCTCAAGCCCGCAAATATATATTTCAAAACGCTCTGCCAATTTAGGATTGCTAGGCTTAGCACGCGACATTGACGCCATTTCTATTGGATAATCATATATAATTGTTGGGGCTGGGTGCCCTAAATTTGGCTCTATTTTATCCAAGAAAATATCAAAGAATATATCTTCCCAATCCTCTGTTTTGCCGACTATATCAGCAAGATTGGTATTTGCATATTTTAAAAAAGCCTCTTCAACTGAGATTTTTTCCCACTCAAGCATAACGTCTGAGCTTTTACCTCGCCAATTTATAACCTTTTCTTTTGTAACATATCGAATTAAATCTACTGCCTCGTCCATCAGCTCGCCATAGTTCATATTTGTTGAGTACCACTCTAACATAGAAAAAGAGGGTGTGTGAGTTCTAGAGCCCTCAGCATTTCTAAACACTTGCGCAATTTGAAATATTTTAGGAAGTCCAGCAACTAGCAGTTTTTTCATCGCAATTTCGGGGCTCGTATGCAAAAAGAGTTTTTGCTTATCTTCTCTGTTGGCAGATATAAGCTCTGTTTCAAATGCCTTTATATGGACTTCTATACCAGCGCTTGCCTGTAGGGCAGTTGTTTCAATTTCTAAATATTCTCTTGCTCTTAAAAAATCTCTAATATCGGCGAGCAGCTCTGCCCTTCTTTGTAGATTATCAATTTTGCTTTTAAAAATATCAGGACGCCACCAATTCATCAAATCTATGTTCCCCGTTGTATTCTTTTGACAACTTGCCTTAATTTTATCAAACAATCAGTTCTGCCAGCTTTAAAGTCATTTTCTGCCCACCATTTCTCAACTGTCTTTAACGCAGCACCTATTTTTTTGCCCTCACTTATACCAAGTGTTATAACATCATTACCAACTAGTTGGAATTTTGGCAATTGCCAAGCAGTTGCTGTCTGATATAAATCTTTATATTGCTCCAAACTTTCCATATCTTTAGCAACACTTAGCAACAATTTATCACGAACAATATCTGAGCTGAGCTCATATATCATATATCTTAGCTGTTTTTTACTTGTATCTGCATTTATGTAAGGAGTATCTTTTAAAGCCTTAAGGTGCTTTTTTTGAATATTTGAAAGCCTAAAATATGGTGTGTCTTTTTCACCAGTAAGGGCAAAGAGTCGCCTTATAGCGTCAATTCCTGCATCAAATTTTATCTCAACCTCCACTAAATTTTTTAAATTTTCTATATCAAAGCCAGCGGGTAGAATTTCTGCTATTACTCCTGTTTTTTGCATATATTTTATTACTGTAGCCAAATTTTTTGTTGTAAGAAATAGTAAAAATTCATTGGTAATTCGCTCCTTTGAAAGTGTCGGTATTTTGCAAGCAAATTTTGTGCAAGCTTGCAAAGCCTCCTCATCTGGCTCACCAATTCCAAAGCGAGAATAAAATCTAAAAAAACGAAGTATTCTTAGAATATCTTCTTCTATTCTATCTTCAGCATTGCCAATAAATTTGACTATTCCTTGTCTTAAATCACGAACACCACCCCAAAAATCATATACAGTGCCGTCAATATCACAAAAAAGGGCGTTAATTGTAAAATCGCGCCTGCCAGCATCTTTTTCCCAGCTGTCGGTAAAGGCAACCTTTGCATGTCTGCCATATGTTTCAACATCACGTCTAAGCGTTGTAATCTCAAAAGACATTTTGTCAACAATTGCCGTTACTGTACCGTGTTTTATACCAGTTGGGACAGATTTTATTTCGGCTTTGTTTAGTTGCTCTATTATTTTTGTGGGTTCAAGTGGGGTTGCAATATCAATATCAAACGATATCTCATTTACCAAAGCATCACGAACGCAACCGCCTACAAAACGAGGAGCATCTGTGTTGTCCGCTTTTAGAGCTTCCAACAATTTTAAAGTTTCAGGATACGCCATCCAAGCAGGAAAACTATTTAATTTGTGGGTAGTTGCCATTTTTCCAATACCCCATCAAATTGTTCTTTAGTAAATCTAACTGCTGCTGCTTTTTTATGCCCACCACCATTAAGACCATATTTTTGGGCGATTTTTTCGGCAAATTTACTAACATCTATATTGCCATCACTTCTAAGGCTAATAGATACAAGCGCGCCTTTATTTTCAAAGTGGCAAATAGCTAAAGTTTTGCCATCAAACTTGCAAAATTCTTCAAATTTATGCCAAAATTCTCTACTTAATTTATGAATATCGTCCCAAACAAAGGCAAGTTTAACCCCTTCAATTTCAACATATTTTATTCTACTAAGCGCATTTTCTATTTTTTCTAAATACAAAGAGCGTTTTTTCTGCCCCAAGCTATAAATTATTTCTCTCCCACCGTCTTCCTTATTTGCAATATTTGAAAAATTATTCCTAAATTTATCAAAATCATCAAGTTCAAGAGTATCTACTCCTGCCGCAAATGTAAAAAATTCATCTGTTGTTTCAAAGTGATTTACTTTGTACAAATCCATGGCTTCAACTAAATCAACAACGAAAGGGCGTTTTTTGCCTGCATTGAATATATCCCAGCTAAGTCCAGCACCAGAGCGTTCCATATCAAAAATTATCTCACAACCATCTTTTTTAAATTGCTCTAAATGTCTTTTAGCTGATATGTGATGATCATAAATACTAACAAGGCAAGATTTTTTAAGAATTGCGTTTAAAACATCTTCACCAGCTGGCACTATATCACAAAAATAAACATGGCTGTTTGCAGGTATCTGTTGCAATATATTTTCTGTGTTAATATAGTTTTTTTGATTATGCCCAAAGCCAATATATTTGGTGTTTTCACAGCCAAGTTTTAAGCTAGCCGCCCAAGCAGAAACACTACCATCAATACATGGGTGATGGTAAAAAACTATATTTTGTGTGTAAATATTTGAGCTGTTATGAGCTATATTATGCAAGGTCAAACTCTTCTGTTTTTATCTCACCATCTGGAGTGATAGTTATTTTTTCAATTTTTGACTGTGCCTCTTGCAAGCGTTTTTCACAATATTTTTTTAGTTCAATTCCACGTTCATAAGCAGCAATAGAGGCTTCAAGGTTTCCTTCACCCGTTTCTAATTTAGCAACTATATCTTCAAGCTCTCTTAAAGCTTGCTCAAAATTCATATTTTCTAATTTATTTTCTTCCATTTTTACTATTCCATTTCATTTTCTAAAGCATCACATAACATGTGACCAAGTAAAATATGCATTTCTTGAATTCTAGCGGTAATAATGCTTGGAACATTTATCAAAATATCACACATATTTGCCATTTTGCCACCAGTTTTACCTGTAAAGCCAATTTTTATAATATTGCCTATTTCATCTGCCATCTCTAGGGTCTTTATAATATTTGGGCTATTGCCAGAGGTGCTAATTGCAATTAAAATATCACCACTTTGCCCAAGCGCTTCCAATTGTCGCGCAAATAAAAAATCAAAACCAAAATCATTACCTATTGCGGTAAGAGCAGAAGTATCAGTTGTCAAAGCAACGGCTGCCATTGCTTTCCTATTTTTTTTATATCTAACCGTCAGTTCAGTTGCAAGATGTTGCGAATCGGCAGCACTGCCACCATTACCGCAAAAAATTATTTTTCCACCATGACTAAGAGAGTTTTTACACGCAGTTAGCATTTGTTCAAAATTATTTTGCAAATTTTGTCTTGTTGCACTTAAAAGAGATAGATGCTCATCAAATTCGCACTTCCAAAAATCATCAATATTTAGCATACTACTACTCCCCCCCCAATTATGGTTGAATACCAAAGACTATTTTATAATTTTTTGCATCTTTAAAATTTGTAACTGGGATTTTTTGGGTTATTTCTTCAGAAATTGAGGCAATTTTGCTTTCTAAATCTAGCTCCATTTCACTTTGAAATATTTTTTTATTTAATATTTTCTCATTAGGAGCCAGTATTGCTATAAAATATTTAAAAGAAAAATTTTGGTCAAGCACAGTATTTTGGTTGCCCTCAGCAAAAAAGGTAAGATTTAAGTCAATTTTTGCGATTTTCTGCCCATCACCTTCTTTAAAAGAACAACTACCACGAAAGTCGCTAATCTCAATAAAAATACTGTCATCTCCATTACTGTCTTTGAATATTTTGTCACTTGCCTCTTTTAGGATACCTATTTGTGGACAAGATAGCTTAGACAAATCCACCTGAGAGCCTAAAGAGCTACAGGCAGATAAAAAAAACACAGCTAAAGATATAATAAATAATCTATACATGGTTTTGACTATAAAATAAAATCATTACTTGATACAAGTATAAAATCTCTAGTATATAAATATATCATGGGTAAGAGTTTAAAAATATTACTAGCAAATCCTCGTGGATTTTGCGCGGGCGTTGGCAGAGCCATTTCTATTGTTGAAAAAGCTTTAGAAAAATATGGAGCGCCTGTATATGTGCGCCATGAAATTGTTCATAATTCTTATGTTTTGGATAAGTTGCGTCGCAAGGGGGCTATCTTTGTTGAGAGCTTGGACGAAGTCCCAGAAGATGTGCCTGTTATTTTTTCTGCGCATGGCGTTGCAAAATCTGTGCCTAAAAAAGCAAGTGCAAAAAATATGACCTTTATTGATGCAACTTGCCCCTTAGTTAGTAAAGTTCACAAAGAGGTGGAAAAATACTTTAAAAATAATCAACATATAATTTTAATTGGGCATAGAGGCCACCCAGAAGTAATTGGTACAATGGGGCAGTTGCCTAAAGGGGAAATTACCTTAATAGAAACAGTAGAAGATGCAAAAAATCTAACTATCAAAGCTCCAGACAAGCTTGCCTATGCAACACAGACAACACTTTCAATTGATGATGCAAAAGATATAGTTGCAATTCTTAAAAAAAGATTCCCCAGTATAAAATCTCCCCCTAAAGAAGATATATGTTATGCCACCACAAATAGACAAAATGCAGTTAAAATGATAGCTCCTAAATGTGACTATGTGGTGATAGTTGGCTCAAACAATTCTTCTAATGCTAATCGTTTGGTTGAAGTGGCTAAAAAATATGGCTGCTTGCAGGCATATCTTGCTGCAGATGAGCAAAAAATCAATTGGGATATAATAAAAGATGAGGTTAGTGTTTTAGGTATTAGTGCTGGCGCTTCAACTCCAGAATTTTTAATAGATAAAATAATTCAAAAGGCAAAAAAAATATTTGATAGCCTAGAAGTTGAAGAGATAAGCATTACAAAAGAAAATATGAGCTTTAAATTACCAAAAATTAAATAACTTTCTGCGAAATCTGTAAATATTTGGCATATTTAAAGCTATCTACAAGATAAAAATAAATATTTACGGTAGTTAAAAGTGCCTTAATACTAGATTTATTTAAATATAATTTTATATAGCGCGGTATATTGGGGGCTTAAGACTAATAGTCTAAATAATTTTAAGAATAGTTATAAAATTTAAGGAAAATAGATAATTCCGTCTTCCCGCTCTTTCTTTTTAATTATTGGTTTTTCATCATATAAATTCTTCTTTATATTCTGATTGGTCTTTTCTTGTTGGGTATTGTTTTTTTCTTTTTTTATTTCAGCCATATTTTTAGTTAAAGATTCTTTTAACAAGACAATGCTAATACGCCTGTTCCTAGGAGAGTTAGGGTTATCTTTTATTAAATGTTCTCTATCGGCCTTACCAACAACACTTTCAATTCTTTTAATATCTAGCCCCGAATTTAACATTACTCTACGACTAGCATTTGCACGGTCAGAGGAAAGTTCCCAGTTAGTATATTTAGCGCCTTGCCCATATGGGCGAGAGTCCGTGTGTCCACGAATTGAAATCATATTTGGCATATCCATAATTACTTTGGATACTAGTTTTAGAAGTAGTTTTGCCTCTGGCAAAGGTTCTGTCTTTCCAAGAGGAAACATCGGTTTTCCATCTTGGTCAACAATTTGTATTCTAAGTCCTTCTGGAGTTTGGTCAACAATTAGATTTTGTGCTAATTCTTTTAACTCTGCTTGTGTTTCTATTGCTTGTCTTAAGGCATCTTCTGCGTTTTTGAATCTTTCTTCATCTCTTTCATCAAGCTCTTTTTTTAATTCTTCTTCTGAGGCATCTTTTAATGTTTCGCTTTTATTTTCTGAGGTCAAAGAACCTGGATGGGTTACCAGTGGCATTTTAGTATCTGTCATCGCCCCATCTTTTGATATTGTTGTTCCACCAAGAACCCCACCGCTACCACTAAGAGATGTTGCTACCCTTGGGTCTGCAGGTGAAAAATAAGAAGATATAAGTGCTTTTTGTTCATCAGTGGTAACATTAAGTAACCATAAAAGCAAAAAAAACGCCATCATAGCAGTTACAAAATCAGCATAAGCAACCTTCCAAGCTCCACCATGATGCCCACCACCAGTTTTTTTTATTTTTTTTATAATTATTGGAGTTTTTTCATCATCAGCCAATACAAATTACTCCTTTGCTAAAATAAAAATTAACTTGGCATTGTAACATTTTGTGTTGCCTCTTCAACTTCTAAAAAGCTTGGCTGTACTTCATGTAATAGTATTTTTCGCCCAAATTCAACGGCAACTTGCGGTGCGGCTCCTTGTAAAAATGCTAAAATACATATTTTAATACATAAGATATATTTCATTTCACCATCATTTCGGCTTTTCATAGCGCTTGCAGTTGGAGATACAAAACCATATGCTAGCCAAACGCCAAGAAATGTACCAACCAATGCCCCACCGATTAGTTTACCCAAAATTTCTGGAGGCTCAGAAATTGCCCCCATAGTTTTAATAACCCCAAGTACAGCCGCAACAATACCAAGAGCAGGTAGTCCATCTGCCATCGTTTGAATAGAATGAGATGTATGTTCTTTTTCTTCTTGCATTGTTTCTATTTCTTCGTCCATAAGAGCCTCTAGCTCATGCGGGTTTTCTGAGCCCAGCGATATTATCCTAAGATAGTCTGTTAAAAAGGTAACTGCCCTGTGTTCATTGTAAAAGCTGGGAAATTGTTTAAATATTTCACTTTCATGAGGCTCTTCTATATGTTGTTCTAGGGAAAGCCAGCCTTTTGTGCGTGCCATTTTAAAAACAGTATATAACATACTGAGCAATTCTAAATATTCCTGCTTACCATATTTGTCTTTCTTATATATATTTTTTATATCCACCAGCGATGCTTTTATAACATGTGGTGAATTTGCAACCATATAAGCACAAACAGCAGAACCAAAAATAATAACCAATTCAAAAGGCTGCCAAAGTACTTTTACGTTACCACCAAGAGCCATATAGCCACCTATGGTACATACAACAACGCCTATATTACCGATAACTTTTAACATGGATATTTCAACTATGACCTTATCTAAAATTTATTTGAAACCATCAAGACATACAAATAATTATAGTATGTATTCGTTATAATACAACCATAATAGCTAATATTTAATTAAAGATAGCTAATATTATTTTGTTGATAAGTTTAGCTGTCTTGTTATCAATATCTTGATGGGGGTTATATTCAACAATTTCTATAGCTTTAAAAAGAGGTGATTTAGCAAGACCAGTAAATGCAAATAAGGCATCATTAGCAGAAATGCCATCTTTTTCCGCTGTGCCAACTGCAGGTGCATCATTTGGGGAAAAACCGTCTAAATCAATTGAAACACCAAAGGCTTTTGTACCTGTTGTTGCGGTTTTTAGAGCTTGTTCAAAGGAATTTTTAAAGCCCATTTCCTTTATTTTAGACATTTTATATATATTTGCTTGATGATTTTGCATAAATTCTTCTTCGCCTTGTTCATAACTTCTAGCTCCTAACAAAGAAAAATGTTCCATATTTATTTTTACATTGTTGCTTGCAATTGAGGTAAGTTCTTTTAGTCCTTCTCCAGCCAAACAAGCAACTGGCATACCATGCCACCACCCCCCCCATTTACCTTGATGTGCAGTATCGGGAGTATGTGCGTCCATATGTGCGTCAATCCATATCAAACCAAATTCACGAAAACATCCAAAAGCACTGGTAGTCGCAGACCAAGTCCCAATTGCGGCTGTGTGGTCGCCACCAATTACAACGGGAATTCTATTTTTCTCAATAGCGCTTTCAACAGCAGATGCAAGTCTTTTAGATGCTTCAATTACAAGAGGCAGAGTTTGTTCTTTATTTTCTATATGTTGGCGACTTCCCATATCTTTTATATATAATTTTGGGTGCCAAACAACCTTATGTCCTAGCTGTTTTAGTCCGTCTTCTAGCTCATATTTTAATATATGCTCAGGCCCATCTTCACAACCATAATCACGACACCCCCAACCACAATCATAGCCTATTATTTCTATTTCATATTTGCTGTTCATATCTTAATTCTATTTATTATTATTTTTGCCAAAGAAAAATAACATAGGCAATTTACAATTGCAATGAATGCTTGTTAGAGTGATTATCTATAATTAAAACATAATTTTTAAGTGGATTTATTTTTAAAAGGAATATTGTAAAATGTTAATGATATGTTGGTTTTATTGTGTACCTTTTGTATATTTTTTATATTACGCAATAGCGCCTCTATTGATTTTTTTATCTTTTTTTATTTTTAAAAGAGGAATATGTAGAAATAAAATTACTTTAAGAATACTGGCGCTATTTTTTATCTTTGTATCTTCCATTAAAATATTTGTAATAGACTTACAAAATTGGGCAGAAAATAATCAAATATTTAAAATTTTATTTTTTGCTGCTTTTGTTTTGTCTTTATTTGGTATTTATAGATTATTTAAAATATATGGTAAAAACTATATTGCAAAACCTATTAAAAAGCAAAGCGATAAAGAGCTAAGAATCTGGGCAAATACAGCTATGATGGCTACAATAATTTTAATTTGTTGGCAACTTATGCCTTGGGTGGGATATTTAATTGTGGGCAGAGCATTTGAGATTTCTACAATTATTAGCTGGCATTTAATTGCTATTTTTAATTTTGTTGTTTTGACTGTAGGTTTTTGGCTATCTGAGGAATATTACTGGTTTTACTATAAATCAAAAAAAGGGCGCAGAGATGGTGCTGCAAGAGTATGGGTGCCAAGCGATACTTTATGGTTGACGCTTTCTTTATATTTGATAGCTGTTGCCTTTGGTGTTATGAGCGATGATGTTTTGTAATCTACTTGCAATATTTTCAATTTTGGTTTAAGTGTATTTTATGGCAACAGCAGTTAAAAAACTAGAAAAGCTAACCCCCATGATGGCTCAATTCATGGAGATAAAACAGCAATATCCAGATTGCTTGTTATTTTATCGTATGGGAGATTTTTATGAACTTTTTTTTGATGATGCAATAATAGCGGCTGATGCTTTGGATATTACTTTGACAAAGCGTGGTTCTCATAAGGGTGAAGATATACCAATGTGTGGTGTACCTTGGCATTCGCATGAAAGCTATTTAGCAAAACTTGTTAAATTAGGGCATAAAGTTGCGATATGTGAGCAAATAGAAACTCCAGAAGAAGCCAAAAAGCGCGGTGGTTATAAAGCTTTGGTAAAACGCGATGTTGTCAGGGTGGTAACACAAGGAACCTTGACAGAGGATAATTTGCTTGAAAAAGGAAAACATAATTATCTATGCGTAATTTTACAAAATAAAAAAGAAATAACTTTGGCTTGGGCTGATTTATCAACTGGGATCTTTATGTTGCAGACAACTAACTTTCTTGAGCTGCAATCAGTTTTAGAAAGACTATCACCTAGCGAAATATTGATTTCTGAAAAATTATCACAAAATGAAAAATATTTTGATATTTGGGCAGAATATAGGCGTATTTTAACCGTACAACCTAACAGCAGATTTAACCCCCAAAATGCTAAAGAAAAATTATTAAGTAATTTTAAAATTGCTGTTTTGGATAGTTTTGGTGATTTATCTGAGCTTGATATTACAGCAGCGGGTGTTTTACTTGACTATATAGATATAACCCAAAGAGGTAAAATTCCATATCTGTCTTTTCCCAAAAAACTAACCTCTAATAATTTTATGGAAATGGACGCGGCAACTAGAAGAAATTTAGAAATAAGTCGCACTTGTGATGGCGGGGTGGCTGGCAGTTTATTTGCAACAATAAATAAAACACTAACTGCTGCTGGGGCAAGGCTACTTTTTGAATTTTTATCTATGCCACTTACAGATGTGGTAAAAATAAATGCACGTTTGGATTTGGTTAAATTCTTTGTTGAAAAAACTGCCATAAGGGCAAATTTAAGAGATTTGCTAAAACATTGCACAGATATAGAAAGAGCGCTCGCAAGGCTTAGCATAGGTAGGGGGGGACCAAGAGATATAAAAGCAATTTTAAATAGTTTTTTGCAAATATCACCAATATTAAAAATAGTTCAATCCTCTAAAGAAGAACAGCCCAGTACAGGGGATTTATTTGCTTTTTCTCTACCACCAAGATTGATAAAAATTATCAAAATATTTGAACAATGGGGGGCGTTCAATCCCCTCATTCAAAAATTACAAAAAGCAATTATTGATAGCCCCCCTACACTTGTAAGAGATGGTGGTTTTATTGCTAGTGGATATTCTCCTAAATTAGATGAAGTTAGAACTTTACAAGAAAATAGCAAAGAGCTTTTACAAGCTATGCAAGAAAAATATATTGCTGTTACAAAAGTTTCAAATCTTAAAATAAAATATAACAATATGCTGGGTTATTTTATTGAGGTATCATCACAAAATGGAACAAAGTTGCTAAATAATTCAGAGCTTTTTGTGCATAGGCAAACGCTTGCCAACAATATCCGCTTTACTACTGAGGAACTAACAGAGCTGGAAAGAAAAATTGCCACAGCATCAGACAAGGCGCTTGCGCTTGAAATGGAAATATTTTCAGAATTGGTTGGCGATATAATGGCAAAAAGCAATGATATTTCTAAACTTGCTCGCGCAATCGCAAAATTAGATGTGGCAACAGCACTGGCAGAGTTAGCGGAAAATAATAATTATATATATCCAATTTTAGATAATTCTAATTCTTTAGAAATAAAAGCTGGCAGACATCCAGTTGTTGAGGTTAATATTTCTAATTCTAAAACTGCTAATATTTCATTTATTGAAAATGATTGCATTTTAAATGAACGAGATAAAATATGGCTACTTACAGGTCCAAATATGGCAGGAAAGTCAACTTTTTTAAGGCAAAATGCCCTGATTGTACTTTTGGCGCAAATTGGGTCTTTTGTACCTGCTAAATATGCTAAAATAGGAGTTGTTGATAGAATATTTAGCAGAGTTGGGGCGGCAGATGATATAGCTAGTGGTCGCTCTACTTTTATGGTAGAAATGGTTGAAACTGCAACAATTTTAAATCAAGCAACCGAAAAAAGTTTTGTAATATTAGATGAAATAGGGCGGGGAACTTCTACTTTTGATGGGCTTTCTATTGCTTGGGCATGTATGGAATATTTACATGATGTTAAAAAACCTAGAACAATTTTTGCAACTCACTATCATGAGCTAACCGCTTTGCAAGAAAAACTACCTAATATGTCATGCCGTACAATTAAAGTTAAAGAATGGCAAGATAAAATAATATTTTTGCATGAGGTAATTAAAGGCTCAGCAGATAGGTCTTACGGTATTCACGTAGCAAAATTAGCAGGACTGCCTAGCTGCGTTATTAAACGCGCAAGTGAGGTTCTAAGAATATTAGAAAATAACAAAGAAATAGAGCCACTGGATAATATCGCAGATAAACTTCCCATTTTTAAAGGTGAAAATCTAATAGACAATAATATCAGTGATGACAGTATGTATGAAATTTTAGATATGCTTAAATCTATGGATTTAGATAATCTAACTCCAAAACAAGCAATGGATAAATTATATGAGATAATGGCAATTATTGATGATTAAAATTTTAATCACACCAGCAAAAATTATCTTCTAAAATCTCATCTTCACCGTCCCAGCGATAAGCGACTAATTTACCTCCCGTACCAACGCTGTAATCAAGACAAGCTACTTTTTTATTAAGTGGGGCGGGAATACCATTTAACCAATAATGCCCAAAAAATACTATTTTATCTGTTTTTTTATGGTTATTTTTAATAGAGATTTTTTCAATAGAAGATTTTTGACTTTCATCTAGCTCTCGTCCGCAAAAATCTAACTTATCAATATTATTTTTGCTATTTTCTATCCACCAGCGAATACGAGCTTTTCTTCTGAATATTGAATTTTTATCTTTAAATTGACAATCTTTGGGGAGTTTTTGTTCCGGTCCTTTTAGTAATATTTCAATCCTTTTATAAAATTCTGACGATTTATTAGAATATAGCGGATATGCATCTTCTTTAATTGTGTTATTTGCCGTTAAATGAGCTTTTAGTTTTTTTATACTGTCATCACACCAACAGGCATGAATTGCTCCTAATTTAGGTAGGTCAAGAAAAACAGGTATAGTTTTAAACCAATTTATTGCTTCTTTATGTTCATCTGAGCCAAAATTATATTCATTTAAAAACTCTCTATGTTGTTTATTGTTATGATTTTCATGTTTTCTTATATATTCACCATTTTCTGATTTAGTTGCGTAACATATGGCGTTAAATTCATGATTCCCCATAATTGCAAGCCCACTACCCGCATCTATCATATTTCTAATAATATTGATTATATCTTTTTGTCTGGGACCTCTATCTATAAAGTCGCCTAAAAAAATTACTTGTCTTTGTGAATGTCTATAAGCGCCATTTTTATAAAGGTAACCAAGCTTTTTTAGTAAATTTTCAGCCTTATCAGTATAGCCGTGAATGTCGCCTATTAAGTCATATCCCGTCATAAAATTTTCCCTAACTTTAATATTTAAAAAAGCAAATTATAACACAGTTAAAATATATTTTATAAAAATATTTGCAACTATATAAATTATCTGTTTAACTAGCTGACTATATATTTTTAAGTTAGGAGATTTATAAATGATTTCGCGTATTTCTTTATTATTTGTTGTTGTTTTATTATTCTTTCCAAATGTGGTAAGCGCTGATGAAAAAGATAGCCGTATCTATAAATTAGAAAAACAGGTGGAAATTTTAATGCAAGAAATTGCAGAGTTAAAAAAAGAAAAACAGCCATATAAAATAGATACAAAAAAATTAAAAAACGATATATCTCTCCAAGATATAGAAATTAAAATGAAGCCTTCTCCTAAAATAGAGGCAGGTGATTTTTCGTGGCAACCTTTTGGTCGTATGCATTTAGATTACGCATCTTTTGCTGATGATAGAGTAGATCACCCAAATGGGGCAGAATTTAGGCGTATGCGATTGGGTATGAAAGGAAATATAGCTGCTGATTTTGCCTATAAGGCGGAATTAGAATTTGCCAATGAAGCACTTAATTTTAGAGATGTTTATATAAGTTACACAGGTCTTAAAAATACAGAATTTAAAATTGGTAGCTTTAAGCCACCATTCGGGTTAGAGGAGCTTACAAGTTCAAATAATATTACATTTATTGAAAGGTCAGCGCCAACAGCTGCTTTTATTTCCAGTTATATAATTGGGGTTGGAGCTAGTAAATATTCTAATAATTGGTCGCTAACTGCTGGGTTATTTAATGATGATGCTGGCACACAAAGTACAGATGATGAGGCGTGGTCAACTGCTGTGCGTGCGACTTATTTACCTATTTTTGATGATGAAAAGCTAATTCATCTTGGAGCATCTGCGGTATATAGAAAGCCTGACCAAGCAGGTGATAGTTTTGATTTTGATGCTAAGGCGGAAAATGCACTGCAAACAACAGATTCTGTGTCGGCTAATTTTGGTAATGCTGATAATGCCAAATTATATGGCTTGGAGCTTGCTGGTATGTGGAAAAACTTTTCTATTCAGGGGGAGTATTTTTTAGTTGATGTAGAGCGCCTTGCCAATAGAAATAGCCTCGATTTTTCTGGTGGATATGTGCAAGCATCTTGGATTTTAACGGGAGAGATGCGTAAATATAATAATAAAAAAGCTGTGTTTGGAGGAGTAAAACCACTAAAAGCATTTAATATGGCAGATGGTAGTTTTGGTGCGTTTGAGCTTGCTGCTAGATATAGTAAAATAGATGTAACAGATAAAGATATTTTGGGTGGCAAGATGTCTAATTATAGCTTAGGCGCAAATTGGTATTTAAACAATAATTTGCGTTTTATGGCTAATTATATATTTGTTGATACTGACGGTTCAGCGGTAAGTGCAAATGACAATCCGCAGATATTGTTACTTAGAACACAAATTAGTTTTTAATTTAAAATTTTACTTATTAGGGCGCTATATATATTTTTTTTCTGATGGCTGGTTATCTTGTTGTCATATGTTGATATTACTTCAACTATACATGCTATATTTTTTGTAGCTATTTTTGTACAAACCATATGTGCTGTTTCAATATCTAAAATTGGGGTGTTTTTTAAATATATAGGTAGCGTATATTTACCAGTTTTGGGATTTGGTTTTATTTCTGATGGTTTTTTATATGCCTCAAAATAACGCCCTATTTCTGGGAACTTAACTTTCATTTTATACCAGTCAACAGACATGGCAAGTTTGCTGTTATATTCACCTAGCAATATATTGGCTGTGTATGTATCGGGCGCAGCTTCAACTGCTTTACTGTTAGCTTGTGGCTTATTGATTGTACGGAATTTAAAGTCAATTACAG
>JALTWL010000194.1 GCA_027047045.1 Micavibrio sp. | reverse complement strand
CTCTTTATTGCCGATTTGACAAGCGCATCGCGCATAATTTCGTCAGCAGTTTTTGGTACTTTTAATTTTGAGTTTTTATCCATTAAATCGGCAAGTAATTTTTGGTCTAAAGAACCCCAATTAACGCCTATTCTAATGGCTTTGTTATATTTGATTGCAGTTTCTATTAGACTGGCAAATTGGCTATCTTTTTTATATCCAAAGCCAACATTTCCAGGATTGATACGATATTTTGCCAAAGCCTCAGCACAAGCAGGATTGTCTTTTAATAATTTATGTCCGTTATAGTGAAAACAGCCCGCCAAAGGCACATCTAAATCAGATTTTAATAATGCCTCTTTTATATGGGGAACGGCCTTTGCAGCAGCATCGGTGTTTACAGTTATTCTAACAATCTCAGAGCCTGCCTTTGCAAGTTCTTTTATTTGCCCTACAGTTGAAATTATATCTTCTGTATTAGTATTAGTCATACTTTGCACGACTATTGGAGCATCTCCGCCAATAGCAACATTACCGACAAACACTTTGGTTGTTTTTTTTCTTTTAATATCTTGCAGGGCAACCATTAAGCAATAACCTCAAAAAAATAAATATCATACAAGATAATATAAAATAGAATAAAAACCTAGCAATATTATAACCCACAAAACCATACTGCCAATAGGCAAGCCACGCGCCAATATAGTTCCAGAGATGTCTGAGCTTTCTTTAAGATTTTTAATAATCAGATTTTCAGTTATATATTTAATCCTTACCATGGTTGCATTAAAGCTTAATTTTATAAGGTACGCAAGGCGACAGATAAAATTAGGCATTAGCTTTCTATAAAACCATTCAACATCAATATTAGTTGATGGTAGCTCTGGTGGATACATACCACGTAAATTTAACCAAACAAAGGCAAGTGCTGAGAAAAATAGCAGCTGTAATTGCGCCAAAACATGCGTAGTGTCGTATGGAGTATATTCAATATTGTAAGGTAAAATGGAATATAATATTTCAGGATAAACACCAATTGTAATACATAAAACTGCAGCAATACCCATTGCAAGGAGCATATTTACAGGTGGCTCTTTAGCCTTAATTTTTGCATCATGCGCAAAAAAGGCAAAATAGGGTATCTTAATTCCTGCATGATGAAAAACCCCAGCTGAGGCAAATAAAAGCATTAGCCAAACCCAGCCATATCCTTCATCAAGCGCTGCGCTCATAATCATAGATTTGCTAACAAAGCCACTAAAAAGCGGAAAAGCAGAAATTGATGCTGCCCCAACAATACATAGCACAGTTGTGATAGGCATTTTTTTATAAAGCCCCCCTAAATCAGAGCCATTTATTCGCCCAGTAACATGCAAAACTGCTCCCATAGCCATAAATAACAATCCTTTAAAAATCACATCATTAAAAGCATGCGCAACCGCACCGTTCAAAGCAAGGGCTGTGCCAATGCCAATACCAACTACCATAAAGCCTACTTGGTTTATTAGGGAATATGCCAAAACTCTACGCAAGTCGTTTTCAATCACAGCATAAAAAATTGGAAAACAAGTCATAATAGCGCCGATATAAACTAAAAGCTCAGTCCCTGGATAGCCACGGGCGAGCGCATAAACAGCAACCTTTGTAGTAAAAGCGCTTAAAAAAACTGTACTTGTCGGCGTTCCTTCAGGATAAGCATCTGTTAGCCAATTATGCACAAACGGAAATGCGCATTTTATCCCAAAAGCAATAAAAATTAACCAACCAGATATACCAATAAGTCCCACTTTATCAAAGGCAAGTGAGCCTGTATCATAAAAAACAAAAATAGCACCGCTTAGCAACAAAACTCCAGATAAAACTTGAATTATTAAATAACGCATTGCCGCGCTGTAAGAACGCTCTGTTCGTCTTGCCCAAATCAAAAAAGCTGAGCTTATTGCCATTATTTCCCAAAATAAAAATAAAGTTAAAAAATCACCCGCAAAAACAGCACCAATCGCCCCGCCAATATAGGAAAGTGCGGCAATATGCTGAACGCGATCGCGGATATGCAAAGAAAAAACAACTGCGATAAAAGCAGCAATACAAAAAAGATAACCAAATAAAATACTAAGACTATCAATTCTAAGAGGTGTTAGCTCATAGCCCAAAAAAGAAAAATTACTTCTAATATCTGTACCTGTTAAATACAAATTCAATGCCGTTAAAATAGGTGTTGCAAGCATAATTGCCCCACGTAATTTGCCTTGTGAGATGGCAGCTAAAATTGCAGCAATAAAAAATAGTAAAGAGGGGTGAAGTTCAAGCATTTTTGTCTTTCTCCTCAGAGCTGTCGTAATAATCTTCTCCACGCATTAAGAATTTGCGCATTTGTGTTGCTACAAGGACAAGCACAACACAGGCAACAAAGCCAAAAATTGCATAAAAAGCAGGTATTTTTTCTAAAGTATGATAAGTATATCGCTCAATTACAAAATCAGCCAAAAATAGCAAAATACACACAGCATAAAAAATATATATTACACGTTTTACATTTTCTGCTTTATCTAAAAAATATATTTTTTCTTTTTTCATCTTTTAAAACCTCACTTAAGCATTGACGCTAAGTCATATAATAGTTGCGGGAAGAAAAATAATAACAAACAGCCACTAGCCGTAATGCCAATTGCAATTAAGCAAGCTCGTGGCGCTTCTTTAATTTTAACTTTTTTACTTTGCGTGCCATTTACAAAAAAAGCGCGAATTGGAATAGGCAAAAGATAAGCAATATTAAGTAGCGAACTTAACATTAAAATAGACATCAATATTGCATATTTAGCCTCTAGCGTTCCTAGCATTAGATACCATTTGCTCCAAGTACCACCAGTGGGAGGAAGACCAATAATAGTCAAAGCCCCAATAAAAAAAGCAAACATAGTAAATGGCATAATTTTGCCCAAAGCTTTCATATCACTAATTTCAGTCTTTTTAGTGGCAACATAAATTGCCCCCGCACAAAAGAACAAAGTAATTTTACCAAAGGCGTGCATTCCAATATGCATAGTCGCACCAATTATACCTGCTTGTGTTGCTAGCAGTGAGCCAAGTGTAATATAGCCAAGTTGTGATACAGTAGAATAAGCTAAACGAGCCTTTAAATTATCTTTCGTCATAGCAATCAAAGAGGCGATTAACACACTACCACCCGCAATATAAAGCAATATTTCTTGCGCATATAAGCTACCCATCATATCAAGCCCAAAAATATAGACAGTAATTTTGATTAAAACAAAAACTCCTGCCTTGACAACCGCAACCGCATGTAAAAGAGAACTAACAGGGGTGGGGGCAACCATGGCGGACGGCAACCAACGATGAAAAGGCATCAAAGCCGCCTTTCCAACCCCAAAGAAGAATAATAATAAAATAATTCCTGCAGAAAATGCAGATATCTGCCCGCTTAAAATACCACCTTCTTTAAAGTCAACTGTGCCTGCAACCGAGTAAGTCCAAATAATTGCAGGTAAGAAAAATAAAATAGATGTGGTGAGCAAAACACCTAAATAAATTCTTGCCCCTTTGCGCGCAACATCGGTTCCTTTATGGGCAACAAGAGGGTAAGTAGATA
>JALTWL010000193.1 GCA_027047045.1 Micavibrio sp. | reverse complement strand
GGGTTATCTTAATCCTTATTTAGATTTATTATCTTTTACTCCTTTACTTTGTCAATTGGGAGTTTTTCAAGCTCTAAATATATATCTTAGTTTTTTAATATCTGGTTGGTTTGTTCGTAATATAATTAGTTTTTGGAAATGATATGTTAGTTTTCATCACTGGCGTTCCTGGATCTGGTAAAACTTACAAAGCAGTCAATGAACTTTATAAACATTTTGGTAAAAACTCTAAAGATAGAGATGATCGCTTTCTACACTGCTACACAAATATCAATCAATTTCGCTTCGATCTAGTTGATGATAGAGTTAAAAAGTTCGATTATGATGACTTTAAAATGAAAATCAATCAACTTCATCTTTTATATAAAAGAAAAGTATCAGATGAGGAACTAAATGAACAGGCTAAAGAGTATGGACTCTATAAAGCTCTTTTTGTAATTGATGAAGCTCATAACTACTTCCAAACAAATGACGCTACTTTAGTATGGTGGCTTACATACCATCGCCATATGTATCAAGATATTTATCTTATTACTCAAAACCTAGCTTTAATTAATTCCAAATATAAACCTCTTGCCGAATATTTCTATAAAGCTGTTCCAGCTTCTTTGAGACTCAATAAAAAGATATTCAAGTATAACGTTTTTGTTGATTCTAAAATGAATAAATATTCAAAAGCAAAAGTAGAAAAATTAAAACTTAATCCTAATGTTATAGAGCTTTACCATTCTGGCGATGTTGTAAAAGCTCCAAATTTTCTTTTACGTTTTATTCTATTTGCTATTATCTTTTTTGCTCTTGCTGCTTTTGTTTTTTATTATTTAATTTATGGTCTTTTGACTAAAGACTCTAATACTCCAGTTTCTCCAAAAGAAGTAGTTAAACCTATAAAAACACCTCAAGCTATCTCTAAAAAAGAAAATTTCTCTTTTATCTCCGATGGTTATAAATATGTTGTTATCAAATGCAATATAGATGAGTGTTATCTCTTTAATAAAAAGATTCCTTATGATGTTTTATCCAAATTAATCGATCTATCCGAATCTAAATTAATTCGTGCCTATCCTGTCAAGGGTACGTCATCAATTCGTATCTATTCCCTTTTATCCCCTCAGTTCATATCTTATTTTAGGAGTTCCAATGAAAAGAATAGTTTTAAGCTTGATTTTTTTGGTTCTGATTCTAAAAAGCGATGATCTTGTAGATATCTCTTTACGAGATTACGCATCTATTGTCGCTTCTGCAAATAAAATGAATATTATCGTTCCTCAATCTCTTAAAGATAAAAAAATTACTCTTTATCTTTACTCTAATAATATTACCGCTTATACGCATTATAAAGCTTTTCTTCAAATTCTTCATGATAATGATTTAGATCTTGTATACAAAAAGCTCTATTATGTTATAGAACCTAAAAAACATTATAAACCTAAATCTAGAATTTGTGTTAAAGATATCGATTCTTTCAATTCCGATTTTTATAAAAAATATCTCTCTCTTTCTGATTTTAACTTCACTATCGCTAATAACAAACTTTTTATAAAATATCCTGGATCTTGTAAAACTCTTGATAAAAAATTGGCTTCTATTTATTCCACTTCATCTAATAAATGGCTGTCTTTAACTCTAGTTTATACCAATATAGATAAATTGAAAAAATTGGGATCTGATAATCTCCAAGCCTCTTTTGATTTTTCTCAAATGCTCAATCTTTCTAGTTCCAATAATGGTGTTAAAACTTTTGTAACCTCTAACGTATTGCAAATTAAATCTATGCTCAATTATCTTCAATCAAAAGGCGTTAGTAAAGTTGTTCAAAAGCCAAAGGTTCTGATTATGTCCAATAAAGATGTTAGGTTTAAAGTCGTTAAATCGATTCCTTTTCTTCTCTCTAAAAAAGTAGTTACAAACAATCAAACTCAAGACGTTGAGCAATATGAATATAGAGATGTTGGTTTAAATATTTATATCAAGCCTATTATTTATAACGATTATACTTATATCGATATGGATCTTATTCTAGAAAATATTATAAATCTTTCTGAACGCCCGATAACATCCAAAGTTCAACTCAAAGATAGCTATAAAATAAAAGATAATCAAGCTCTTGTTTTATCAGGTTTAGTTTTTAATGAGCATAAACAAAATAGTGTTTCAATTCCTTTGTTGTCTTCTATTCCATTAATTGGTAAAATTTTTAAAGGTAATGTTAATACAAGTAATAATTATTTATTAACTATTATAGTTACTGTTTATAATAATTATAAATTAACATATAAAGATATCCTGTGATATATATTTACATTAATAGATTAAGATAAAAAGTTAGAATAATAACTTTCTATTATTATTAATATTATCTACATTTATATTAAGCAAATTTTAATAAATAAATGCTTTATATCATATATTTAAACATTATTTAATTTTTTACGCTTGCCCCTGCCCGCAGCTTCATAGGGGGAGGGGGCGGGAGTAGCAACCGCAACGCCTCGCTAGGGGACCCAGCGAAGCGTAGCAGGTGCTAAACGCACCTGCGAAGCTTTGCAGGGGCGAGGCGTATATAATCTTGCGGTTGCGATACGAACGCCTATTAAAATTCTTGCGGAAGGGGCAAGCGTAAGAAATAGCACACGTGGTTGAGTGAGGCGAACAGCCGAACGAAGCCACGTGTGCCACTTGGCTATTTGATAAAAGTTGTTCGCCAACTTTTATCAATATGTTTAAAACCACCATAAAAAGGGGGCTAACGATGGCTTATGGAATCACCAAAGATATGAGATTTATAGCCAAAGAGAAGATTAGATTGGCTAAAAATTTTCTATCTACCACCTTTGTAAAAAAATCTATTCCGAAAATTCCTGTAATGGATGATGAAAAAATTCCTCTTTCCGAACTTGTCCAAAATTCTTTTATCAACACTCATCGCTATATCGCTGAAATCAATCATCGTGTAGCCTCCATTAAAAAGTATGCCGAAGATAACAACCTAGAGCCTCTTTTTGTAACATTAACCTTACCTAGCGAATATCATCCAAAACGCCGAATAAAAACAAAAAGCGGTAAAATCAAGTGGGTTAGAAATGACAAATATTTAGAAAAGATAGGCGATGAGATAAATACTCCTAAATTAGCGTCATCTCATTTATCAAGTTTGTTTCGTAGAATATTAAGACATAGATCCTATTATAAAATCCCAAAATCTCAACGTCTCTTTTTCCGTGTCATCGAACCTCATAAAGTGGATGGAACTCCTCACACCCACGCTCTTTTTTTCGTTCCAAAAGAGTCCAAACCAAAACTAATTAGAGCCATTAATAACCTTTTTCCCGCTCCTCAATCTCATATCGTTGATGATATTCAAAACGCTACCGCTTACATGATGAAATATGTTTTAAAAACGTTAGATGATCTTCGAAAAGATGATGAGAAATATACCGATTTAACCTACTGGTATGTATATTGGGGTATTTGTCGAATCTATACCTCTAGAACGTTTCCATCGTTAGAGGTTTATAGAAAACTCAAAGGCAAATACTCTTTATTAGAACTCCATGCACTCCAAAAAGCTGGAAGGCTCCATATTTGGATAGATAACGAAACTCAAAAAATAGATGAAATAGCAGTCGATGTAG
>JALTWL010000192.1 GCA_027047045.1 Micavibrio sp. | reverse complement strand
TTCACGGTGGTATGGGATTCGTAGAAGAAAGTGGTGCTGCGCAATATTACCGTGATGCTAGAATTTTACCAATTTATGAAGGAACAAATGGTATTCAAGCAAATGACCTTATGTTTAGAAAATTGCTCGGCGATGGTGGCGCGGAAATGCAAAAACTCTGTGCTGAAATTAAAACAGAAATAGAAAATCTAAATATTAGTGAAAATGAAGATTTAAAAATTATTGCAAAAAATCTTGAAACTTCTTTGAACAAACTACAAGAAAGTACAAATTGGCTTTTAAGCAATGTGGGAGAGAGTTTAGACGCAGTCGCAGCAGCAGCTGTGCCATATCTAAAACAAGCGGCAAGCGTAGTTGGTGGCTATATGATGGCAAAAATGGCACATGCCAGTATAGGCGACAATAGTGAAGAATTTTCTCAAGAATTTCTAAATGCCAAATTACTAACAGCTAGATTTTTTGCCGAATCAATATTGCCAGAGGTAAATGGTATTGCTGATATCGTTCAATCTAAAAACTCTACAGTTACTAAAATCAGCAATGAGCAATTCTAAGAAATTACAAATATTATATAAAAATCTAGTTACAGATGGAAAAATTCATTTTGACCAAAAGCAATTTGCAATAGTTAAAGAATTTTCTGATTTGCAGGCTAAAATAGTTAAAAATAATAATAAAAGCTCTAATTTATTTACTTCTTTATTTAAAAAACAAAAAATCAATTTGTATCCACAAGGCATATATCTGCATGGCTCTGTTGGGCGTGGAAAAAGTTTTTTAATGGATTTATTTTTTGATGAGATAAATATAAAAAATAAAAAAAGAGAGCATTTTCATAAATTTATGCTAGCAACTCACCAAGAGTTGCATAAAAGAAGAAAAGGGCTAGTTTCGCAAAAATACAATAAAGAAAGCGCAATAATAGACTATGCTGACACTATAGCTGATAAATATAAATTACTGTGCCTAGATGAAATGCATATCAAAGATATAACGGACGCGATGATTTTGGGTAGGTTATTTACCAGATTGTTAGATACAGGAGTATTTGTTGTTTTTACATCTAATTTTGATGTTGATGATTTATATGAGGGCGGCTTGCAAAGAGAGTTATTTTTACCCTTTATAGAGCTACTTAAAAATAGGTTGAAGATAGCGCATTTGCAATCAGACAAAGACTATAGGCTAGATAGAGCTTGGCGAGAAGGGGTTTGGTTCTCACCAATAACTGATAAAAATAAAGGGAAGTTTAACCATGTTTTTAAAACTCTTAGCAAAAATGCCCCAACAAAAGATATAGAATTAACTATAGGTAGCAGAAAACTAATTGCTAAAAATAGCGTTGAAAATATTGCTAGATTTGACTTTGAAACTTTATTTATTGAAGCGCGCGGCGCAAGTGATTATTTAGAAATATCAAATATATTTGATATAGTTTTTATAGAAAATTTACCACAATTAACAGACAATATCCGAAATGAAACAAGACGTTTTATAACCTTTATAGACACAGCATATGAAAATAAAACAAAACTTGTTATTCTAAGCGATATTTGCTTAGATAAGCTATATTTAAAAGGTGAAAATGAATTTGAATTTCAGCGAAGTTTAAGTCGCTTAAGGGAAATGCAATCAAAAGACTATTGGGAAGATAGATGAATAAATACAGATTAACAGCAATTTTAATAATAGTAACGCTCATGTTAAATGCTTGCGCCGCTCCGCAAAGCGTTAGACCAAATATAAATCAAAAAGCAGTTGCAAAAGAAACTTTAGAGCAGAAAAAATTACTTTTACAATCAATTCAAAAAGACAATGCACGCTTAAGTAAAGTTGCTTTTCCTCTACTTACAAAAAATACAGAATTTTGTGGTAAAAAAACCGCTCCCATGGACGGTATTTCTGCTTGGACATTGGATATGTTCCCCAAAGCTGAGAAAAATATGATGCACACAATGTTTGGTTTAACAAATGCTTTGACTGTTAGCTCAATTACCGCAAATTCTCCAGCTGCCAAAGCTGGGCTTAAAAAGGGCGATATTATTGTTGCTGTAAACGGAGTTAAAATCCCAGAAGGCAAAAAAGGCTTAAAAATCGCTCATGATATATTTTTAAAATCGGGTACTAAACAAAGCCAAATTATGATTAAAAGGGGTGGCAAAATTTTAACTTTTTCTCTAAAACCTGTTTTAGGCTGTAATTTTCCTACTATGGTTGATAGAAATGATTCTAAAATTAATGCTTATGCAGATGGAAAACGTATAATTATTTCAAAAGGCATGATGCGTTTTGTTGAAAGTGATACGGAACTTGCACTTGTAATTGCGCATGAGCTTGCTCATAACACTATGGGACATATCAATAAGAAAAAAATAAATACTGTTATGGGGGCAATTGGTGGCTTGGCAATGGATATTTTGCTTGGCTCTAGCGGAGAATTTTATAATTTAGGTGGACAAATGGGGGCGCTTGCTCATTCAGTTGCATTTGAGCAAGAGGCAGATTACATAGGTATGTATTACATGGCAAGGGCTGGCTATAATATAGACAATGTTGCTTATTTTTGGCGAAGAATGGCAGTTGAAAATGGTGGAAAATCTATATATATAAGGACTACTCACCCAACATCACCAGAGAGATTTTTAGCAATTGAAAAAACGGTAAAAGAAATAAAATATAAAAAATCAAAAAGGCAAAAACTCACCCCCAATCTAAAGAGAACAACAAATAAAGTTGTAAAGCAACATGGCAGATGATTTAATTATTGGAAATGATGGAAAAGCAAGATGTGGCTGGGTTGGCACAAACCACCCAATTTACGAGAAATACCACGATAAAGAATGGGGCATTCCCGTTATTGATGACGATGTAAAGTTATTTGAATTTCTAATATTAGAAGGCGCGCAAGCAGGGCTTAGTTGGATCACAATACTCAAAAAAAGACATGCATATCAAAAGGCTTTTAAAAATTTTGTACCACAAGATGTTGCAAATATGACGGATATGGAACTTGAAGAGTTAATTACAAATAGTGATATTGTCAAAAATCGTTTAAAAATTTTCTCGGTTCGTCAAAATGCAAAAATTTTTTTAGAAATACAAAAAGAATTTGGAAGTTTTTCAAATTATATTTGGGCATATGTGGACAAAAAGCCAATAGTAAATAACTGGCAAAGCTTAGCAGAACTGCCCACAAAAACAGAGCTTAGCCATAAAATATCCAAAGATTTAAAAAAAAGAGGTATGAATTTTGTTGGGCCAACAATAATATATTCATATATGCAGGCAATCGGCGTTGTAAACGATCATTTACAAGATTGTTATTTGTTCAAAAAATTCAAGAATTAAGGTGATATCATATGAAATTATGGCAAAAAATGCTAGTGGCAATTATTGGTGGCGTTCTTGTTGGCTATATTTTGTCGCCTCATGGGATTGCTTTATTTAATGAGGCTTTAACAAAGGATATAGCCGCTTGGATTGCTCTTCCAGGGGCAATATTTATGGCTTTAATTAAAATGATAGTAATCCCGCTTGTTGTAAGCTCTGTTAGCCTTGCGGTTGTCGGAAGTGAAAATTTAAACCGCCTTAAAACCACAGGATTGGGAGCAGTATTTTATTTTGTCATGACAACAATTATTGCAGTTGTAATTGGAATATTGGTTGCCTCAATTATCAAGCCTGGCAACTTTGTACC
>JALTWL010000191.1 GCA_027047045.1 Micavibrio sp. | reverse complement strand
GCTGACAGATTATATCAATTTCCACTGGCTATTGTTGGAATTGCAATTGGCACGGCGATTTTGCCTTCCCTTTCAAAATCAATTAAAGCAAAACGCAAAGATGAGGCAAAAGCACTTTTTAGTGATGCGATGAAATGGGGTTGGATATTTTCAGTACCAGCGGCTTTTGGTTTGGCTTTACTTTCTTATAAAATAATTGCTGTTTTATTTGAATATGGCGCTTTTAGTGCTAGTGATACAGAAATGGCGGCAAAAGCTTTACAAGCATATGCTTTGGCTTTGCCTGCTTTTATTGGGGTGAAGATTTTAACTTCGGCCTCGCATGCAGCAGAAGACACCAAAACTCCAGTAATTTATGCAATTATTGGCGCTGTTGTTAATATTGTGATGAGTATTATACTATTAAATATAATGGGACATGTTGGAATTGCGCTTGCAACTGCGATTGGGGCTTGGGTTAATTTAATTTTACTATCTTTTGCCTTAAAAGCTAGAAATATGGCAGTTACAATTTGTCTAAAAGATATAAAGCGGATTTTTAGTAGTATTTTTTCTGCATTATTTATGAGTGCAACTATAATTTTAACTTACGCTATTTTGCCAAGTGAGATTTTGAATATATCAAAGCTAATTGATATTATTATTTTATTGGCTGTGATAGTTATAGGAGTTGGGGCTTACTTTTTTGCGCTTTTTGCAACAGGCAATAAAGAAATATTTATAGCTGTTACCAAAATATTTAAAAAGTAAAACCTGTTGCTTAATGTGCAAGTTTACCTAAAGGGTCACCATTATAAAAATCAAAAAATACCCATATTACAATACTACAAACAATTAAGGTAAGTATCATAACAGGTGTTCCTTTTTTAAACCAAACGCCAGGGGTAATGGCAAGGCTTGGGTCATTTTCCCTTTTAGCTAGTCTTTCAGTTAAGGTAACGATAAATACATTGGCTGTTGAGCCAAGGTGAGTTCCATTACCCCCCATACCAACGCCAAGTGCAAGCGCCCACCAAAGTGGCATTACATGTACGCCTTGTTGTTCTAGGCCAAGAATAATTGGAATCATAGCAGCGGTAAAAGGAATATTGTCAATCATCGCTGACATAATGGCGGCGACCCACATCAATATTAGACAAGCAACCAACATATCTTTTTCAACTAGCGGCAGCACGAATTGCCCAATCCATTGTAAAAATTTGCTATGTTCAACTCCACCGATGATTACGAATAGAGAAACAAAAAACATAAGTAAAGATAATTCAGCTTCTGCTAGATATTTATCTGGTGATGCTTCTCTTGTAATTAGCAACATAACAGTCAGCCCAAGTGCGGCAACAACCCATGCCTCCCAATTCAAAGAACTGTGAAGTATGAACAGAACTACCATAGTTGTTAAAACAGCAAGTGCGGCATACCAAGTTTTTTTATCATTTAGAACATCTGTAGTTTTAAAATCAGGAATTTCAGGTTTAACAGAAAGTTCTTTTCTAAATAGAAATTTAAGCCCAAATAGAGTTGCAACCCAAGCTAAAAAGACTATACCTCCCATATGAATAAAAAATGTATTAAAGTCAATTCCAGCCGCAGAGCCTATCATAAGGTTGGGTGGATCACCGACCAAAGTTGCAACCCCACCAGTATCAGAAAGAAGGGCAGCAGCTAAAAGATAAGGTATAGGGCTTACCCTTAAAGCTTGACAAATAAGTACAATTAAAGGACCAAATATAATAACAGTTGTTACATTATCTAACAATAGTGATATAACAGTTACGGCTGTTCCCATTAAAACTAACAGTAAAAAAAGTCGTCCCCTACTAAATTTGGCTATCCAATAAGCAATTGCTTGAAAACCCCCTGTTGGTATCATAATGGCAACAATTGTCATCATAGAGCCAAGCAAAAATACAACATTCCAATCTATTGCTTCAATTGCAAATTCTGGATTGTAAAAGCCAAAATATTGTCCTCCAAGCACCATGGTTGCTGCACCCACCATTGCGATTTTTGTTCTATGTATATGATGTATACCTTCTGTAAAAATTGCAGTAAATGTAATGACTAAAATAATAGCAGATACCATCATTGGTGTATCAAATGTAATTGTTCCCACATTATTTATAGTTTCTGTTACAGTTTCATTATTCATCATAGCTAGTTTCTTTCAAGAATTTAGGTTATTTAATTTTTTTATTCTTTTATTCTTTTATTTCTTCACCCTTATCTAGTTTTGTTGCAAATTCTTGTATTGTGTGAAGTAAGTTTTGTGATGAAATGACCCCAAGCAATTCATCTGTATCTTGGCAAACAACCATAAGGGGAGAGCCATGTTCTACGATAAGTCTAATTCCTTCACCAAGTGGAGTGTCAGGGTGAACAGTTACAGTATTTTTTACCATTAAATCTGATACTTTTTGAGATAGTCTATCTTTTAGCCTTTTAGCAACCCATGGTGATGCGCTAGTAAATGGTTCAAGGCTTATATTCATGTCAAGACCGTGTATAGTTTCTTCATCAAGTGTTACTGATATGGGTAATAGTTTTTTTAGCAAGTTAGAAAAGCTAAATACTCCAAGTAATTTTTTATTATCATCAATAACAGGGATTGAGCGGATATTATTTTTATAAAGAGCGTCTATTGCCTCAGATACCGTTGCATCAGGGCCAATAGTTATTATTTTTTTTGTCATTGCATCACAGCAGGGCATATTTTTATTCCTCAAATATTTAAGCTTACTTTAATAAAAGTATATTATAATTGATGGTTTAGTTTATAAAATTGATATGGTTTTATAAACGAAATAAATTAAAAATCAAACAAAAAAATTGGTCTATGCAAATATATAACTATAAAGAAGACATACTCCACATAGAAGAAGTAGCATTAACGAAAATAGCATTACAATATGGCACGCCTGTTTATTGTTATTCAAAAAAAGCTTTTAAGGACAGTTATAAGACGATAGAAAACAGCCTAAAAAAACACATACCAGAGGCAGATATTTTAATTGCCTATGCTGTAAAAGCTAGCAGTAATATTGCAATAATAAAGCTTTTATCTGATATGGGGGCGGGGGCTGATATTGTATCGGAAGGTGAACTTTTTAGGACAGAAAAGGCGGGGATACAATCAAAAAATATAGTTTTCTCAGGTGTTGGCAAAACAGACATAGAAATAAAAAAAGCAATAGAAAAAGAAATTTGTCAAATAAATATAGAGTCAAAAGAGGAGCTAGCAAATATTGCAAAAATTGCTCAAAATTTAGGAAAGGAGGCAAAAATTGCCCTTAGAGTTAATCCAGATATAGATGCAAATACTCATGATAAAATCGCAACAGGCAGAAAAGGCGATAAATTCGGTATTGATATAGATGAGGCAATTGCTATTTACAAACAAGCAAATTCAATGTCGGGCATAAAAATAGTTGGAGTTGCAATTCATATTGGCTCACAAATTGCAAAAATTGAGCCTTTTAGACGTGCCTTCATTAAGATAGCAGATTTAGTGCATAGACTAAAAGAAGAAGGAATAAAGCTAAAAAATATAGATATTGGCGGTGGTTTTGGTATTACTTACAGCAGTGAAAAAGCAATAGATTTTGATGAACTCGCAATTGTTATTAAAGAACTGATAGCCCCTTTGAGCTGTAAGATAATCTTAGAGCCAGGGAGGTTTATTGCAGGTAATTCCGGAATTGTGCTGACTAAATTACTATATGCAAAACATACCAAACATAAAAATTTCTTAATAATTGACGCGGCAATGAACGACCTTGCTAGGCCTAGCATTTATGGGGCATATCACCCAATTTTACCTGTAAAAAAAGCAAGCGATTTACAACTGAAAACTTATGAAATTGTTGGGCCTGTATGTGAAACCGGTGATATTTTTGCAAGAAATGAACAAATGCCCGCCCCAAAACATGGTGATTTATTTGCAATTATGGTAAGTGGCGCATATGGTGCGTCTATGGCATCTAATTATAATTCAAGACCTTTTTTGCCAGAAGTTATGGTTGATGGTAAAGAGCATTTTTTAATTAGAAAAAGACAATCTTTTTTTGATATGTTGGCACAAGAAGAATTTTAAAGTAAGGCAAAATTAACATTTTATTAAGCGAGGGGCGTGTAAAATGGTGTTGGTGGCTTTATTTTCAATTTTGATTGATTGGGTATATGTTTAGAAAAATAAAAAACAGCGAATCAGGTAATATATTTACCATTCTTGTTGGTGCAGTTGCACTTGTTGGCGTGGTGAGTGTTGCATCAATCAATATGCTTTCTGGACCTGTTGCAACATCGGCTAAGGTTATGAATAAAACTATGGCAGACAGCCAAATGTTTGTTAATAACAAAATTATAATTTTAAATGCTACTAATCAAGGAAATGCTGGCGATTGTGATGGTGATAGCTATATAGAGCCAGAACAATGGGAAAATGCATCTGGTGCGGGACCAGATGGGGTTACTGGTTCTCAAGGTGGTGGCTTTTTACCTTCAAATTTGGGGGTAGCGACAACAGACCCTTGGGGGACAAAATATGGTTATTGTGTTTGGGACGTTTCTACGGTAGATAATGCTGGTTGTGGTGGGGCAGCGCAGCGCAGGCTTGCTGGTTCTCCGACGCCAACAGCGGGTGATGCTGACACCCAATATGTACAGGCTCTAATTTCTGCTGGACCAGATAGAATTTTTCAAACTAAATGCATAGATTATGTTAATGCAACTACTGCTATTTTAACGGCGGGTGGTGATGATATTGTGCAAACATACACTTATAGTGAGGCTTCAGCCGTTGGGGGTGGTCTTTGGAATATTCAAACGGGCAATGTTGAAGTTGCGGAAATTGATAAAGCCATAAAATTTGCTGATCAGACAGAGGCAACTGTTTGTAATGCTGCCTCTGTTAATGCCATGCGTTATAACGATATAACAAATACCATTCAAAAATGTGATGGCGCTGCTGGTACTTGGAGTGATATTAGTGGTGGTAGCGGTGGTGGGGCATTTTCACTTAACACAATTGTTAATCCAAATGTAGTCTATAATAATGGTGATCCAACATTAGACGATTTTGTTTTTGGTTCTCCACAACTTGCTGATGATGCTAATGCTGCCCATGATAATAGAATGTTTTTTAATAAAGATAGAGCTGCTTTTCGGGCCGGCAAAGCAACTGGTACTCATTGGGATGATTTAAATGTTGGTGATCAGTCTATTGCTATGGGGAGTGATATTATTGCATCAGGAGATTACTCTTTTGTAGCTGGAGAACAAAGTGTCGCAGGTGGTAATTATTCAGTTGCAATGGGGCAAGATGTTGTAATACTTGGAAATAATTCTTTTGCCTTTGGGCTTGGAACAGCATCTGGAATACCCCGCCCAAGGGTGTCAGGGGCAAATTCATTTGGCATATTTATGGGTGACCATACGGGGGTTAATATTACCCAAGCCAACATTATGGCTATTTTAGGGGGGGATTTTGTTGTTGGTTCTCCACAACTTGCTGATGATGGTAATACTGCCCATGATAATAGAATGTACTTTGATAAAGATAGAGCTGCTTTTCGGGCCGGTAATCCAACCGGTACTCAGTGGGATGTTGCCAATGTTGGTAATAGTAGTGCGGCTTTTGGTAATGATACAATAGCATCTGGAGATTTTTCTTTTGCTGCGGGCGAAGATACAAATGCATCTGGTACACATTCTATTGCGATGGGATATTGGAATGAAGCATCTGGTGATTATTCTTTTGCGGTCGGGCGACAAAATATCGCAGGTGGTAATTATTCAGTTGCAATGGGGCAAGATGTTAAGGCTTTGGGAAATAATTCTTTTGCCTTTGGGATTGGAACGGCATCTGGAACACGCCCAAAGGTATCGGGGGCAAATTCATTTGGTATATTTATGGGTGACCATACGGGTGCTGATATTACCCAAGCTAACACTATGGCGATTTTGGGGGGGGAAGTTGTAATTGGTTCTGATACTGGCGATGGGCTTGCTAGTGATTCAATTTTAAAAATTATCGGTGATAATAAGGATGTGCATCATTATAGCTATAGTTCTACTGCTGTTTGGAGTAAAGCTGATTATAGCATTTACAGGGCAAGGGGAACAGAGGCAGCCCCCGCAGCGGTACAAAATGGAGATAAGCTTGGAGCATTACGTTTTTGGGGGTATGATGGGGCTAATTTTCAACGTGTAGCTCGAGTAGGCGCAACTGTAAATGGTACTGTGTCTGCGGGTAGTGTTCCAACCGATTTGACTTTTTCTACTGGTACTAGCTCTCCAATGGAGAGAATGCGAATAACATCAGATGGAGAGGTTTTAGTTGGTACTGATATCAGTAATGGTACTTATTCAATTATGAAATTAGTTGGAAATGCAAGAGATATTAGTCATTATAGTTATAGCTCTCTTGGCTCTGGTTATAAGGCTGATTATGATTTTTTTAGAGCAAGGGGAACAGAGGCAAGTCCAGCTGCTGTTAATAATGGAGATGAGTTAGGAGCAGTTCGTTTTGGGGCGTATGACGGTGGTTCATTTAGAAGAACAGTAAAAATTGGTACTGTTATAAATGGTGCTGTATCTTCAGGTAATGTTCCAACCGATTTGACTTTTTCTACTGGTACTGGTACTGGCTTTCCAGTGGAGAGAATGCGCCTATCATCAAGTGGTAATTTGGGTATTGCAAGAACATCTCCTGCCTATCCGTTAGATGTTTATGGAGGAACTTCTGGTAGTTCAAGCATAACCGTTGCGCGGTTTGCATCTTCTCCACCAGCTGGCGGAGGCTGGGAACTCAATAGAGTAATAATAGATAATATGACAGCTGGAACTTCAAAAAATGCTTTATCTTTTTATGGTAGTGGAGCTATAAAATGGGAAGTGGGTAATGACTTTCAAGCCAATAATAATCAAAATTTCTTTATATGGGACGGTGTCGCAAGGAGTGTTAGATTTTATATAGACCAAAACGGTGCGGTTGGTCTTGGAACTTATTCCCCCACTGCAGGCTATAGATTAGATGTAAGGGGTAATGTTAGGATACAAGGTAGTGGGACAACTTGTTACATAGGTAACGGAACTGGAAATACCAGCTGTTCATCTGATATAAGGCTAAAAAAAGATATTAAAAAAATTAACAATGCTTTAGATAAAATTTCTAGAATAAACGGGGTTAGCTTCAAATGGAAAGATGAGGCAAAGGACCAAACAACAAAAATTGGCTTAATTGCGCAAAATATTGAAAAAACTTTTCCAGAAGTTGTAATGAACGACCCAGACGGAATAAAGGCGGTTGACTATTCTGCGCTTGTTGCGCCACTGGTTGAGGCGGTAAAAGAGCTAAAAACTAAAAATGAAAAACTGGAAAATGAACTTGCCTTAGTCAAGAGTGATATTGAAAAATTAAAATCATATACAGGCTACAAACATGACAAAGCAGCTATTGCAAGCAATTTCACATCTTTAATTTTGGGAATATTGCTTGCCATGCTTGCACTTGTTTTTTGGCGTAAATCAAAAGCCTGTCAAAAATAATCATATATTTTGTGGCTATAAAAAAATCATGATTTTTGGCTATCAAACTGACTAAGTAGAGCCGCTGTTTTGTCAGCATTTTCAACTGAGGCCATACCAACGCTGTGATAGCCCGAATCAACATGCATGACTTCGCCTGTTACACCCTTAGCAAGGTCGCTAAGCAAAAACATACCAGCCCCGCCAACCTCATCAATTGTTACATTGCGTTGCATGGGAGAATTATATTCGTTCCATTTAAGAATAAAACGAAAATCACCAATACCACTAGCAGCAAGAGTTTTAATTGGCCCTGCACTAATCGCATTAACACGTATATTTTTCTTACCTACATCACAAGCAAGATAGCGAACTGAGGCCTCAAGCGCGGCTTTTGCAACCCCCATGACATTGTAATGAGGCATTACTTTTTCTGCTCCATAATAACTAAGCGTTAACAAAGAGCCACCATCTACCATAATTTCAACAGCCCGCCTTGCAACAGCAGTAAATGAATAAACAGAAATATCCATAGTATTTAAAAAATTGTTCCGCGAAGTATCAATATATTCTCCAGAAAGCTCGTCCTTATCAGAATAGGCAATTGCATGTACAACAAAATCAATTTTTCCCCATTTTTCTTTTAAAATTTTAAAAACATTGTCAATGCTTGCCTCATCTGTAACGTCGCATGGAATAACCATATCTAAGCTAGAGCCAGCTTTTTCCGCAAGAGGACGAACACGCTTTTCTAAAGCCTCTCCCTGATAGGTAAAGGCAAGCTCTGCCCCTTGTTTGTAAAGTTGTTCTGCCACCCCCCAAGCAATAGAGCGTGAATTTGCAACCCCCATAATTAAACCTTTTTTTCCAGCCATAATATTTGTCATTTAATGTACCTTTAACCTTAAAATTATTTGTGATTCTTAAAAAAATTAACTTTATTCCAAAGTAAGATATACAAAATATATCTTTTATTCTAGTATTTATATGTGATATAAAAAGTTTTTTAAAAATTGATTATAAAAAAAATGAGGTCTTTGTGCTGTATCAAAATAATAAATATAGTATGAATTTTAAAAAACCAAATAAAATAAAATTACGCTATTTTGCACTGTTGGTGGCTGTGTTTGCTTTTTTTAGCACATATTTTTATGTGGGTGGAAAGGTTGAAAAACAAAATATATCTCAAACAACCATATCTATAGAAAATCCAATTTTAGCTGAAAATATAGAAAAATATAGCCAAATATCGCCTGCTGCTGGCAATAGAGATATTTATATGAAAGATATTTTAAAAGCCGAAAACAACCATAAAATATCTATACAGGAATCAAAATCATATATAATTGTCGACATACCAAAACCAAATCCAAAACCAGAGTGGAAAATTGTTAGCAATATTCCGAAGCCAGAGCTAAGTCCCCACTTAAAAATGCAAAAAAAGGTTAAAGACAAAAGCTTTGTAGCTCAAAATAATAACGATATTTTTAAGCCAGCTAAAAGACCTTTTGCAAAAATCACAAAAGAAAAAATAAAATTGGATAACCTAAACGATGTTGTAAGTAAGACTATTATTGTTAGCCGTGGCGATACTTTTAGCAAAATTCTTGAAAAATTGGGCATAGGCGCAAGTGAAATTTACGATATAAGCACGGCTATACAACATGAATATAATCCCAAAGATATGCAAATTGGGCAAAAAATAACAGTTTATAAAAAAATGGGGAAATTTGTTGGGTTGGATATACAAAAAAGCCTGCTAGATATTATATCGCTCCGCTCTGTTGCGGACGGTCGTTTTGGTGTTGCCCAAAAAACTGTTAAAACAAAAGAAGTTACCTTTGCAAAACAAGGAACAATTAACGGCTCTCTTTATAAGTCAGCCTTAAATGCTGGTGTGCCAGAAAATTTAATTATTGAGATGATAAAAATCTACTCTTGGGCAGTGGATTTTCAACGTGATATTGTTTCTAATGATAAATTTAAAATAATGTATAATATGACAATGACAGAGGACGGAGAGTTTGTCCCTGATATGGCAAAAATCTTGTATGTAAGCCTTGATTTAAGAAATTCTGGGGATATATCTTTATATAGATATGAAGACAGAGAAGGTGATGTTGGTTATTTTGAAGAAGATGGACGCTCAGTTAGAAAGGCGCTGATGAGAACACCAATAAATGGGGCGAGGCTTACTTCTGGCTTTGGCATGCGAAGACATCCAATTTTAGGCTATAGTAAAATGCACAAGGGTATGGATTTTGCCGCACCTAGGGGGACTCCAATTTATGCTGCGGGCGATGGTCGTATTGTCTATATTGGACGCAGGGGCGGATTTGGTAATTTTATCAAAATAAGACATTATTCTGGACTTGAAACCGCTTATGCGCATATGCGTGGCTTTAAAAAAGGGCTTAAACGTGGCAGCAAAGTAAAACAAGGACAAACAATTGGCTATGTTGGCACAACGGGTAATTCTACAGGGCCTCACTTACATTACGAAGTGCATTCTAACGGTAGAGTTATAAATCCACGCAAAATTAAAGCCCAAAAAGGTAAAATACTAGCTGGAGCTGACTTAAAATTATTCAAAGCTGAGGTAAATAAAACAAAATCACAATTTGCAAAATTGCAAAAAAATATCTTAACTGCCAGCAGTCAGAACACTCTAACATATTAGTAATGCCAAATATTGTAACTAAAGTAAAAATACTTGCCCTTCGTACAATAGACATAATTTTACCTCCCAAATGCGTACTTACAGGACAAAGAGTTGATAAAATAGGTACTATATCTCACGGTTATTGGCAAAATATAAGCTTTATTGATGAGCCTTACTGTGATATTTGTTCTGTACCTTTTGATTTTCACCTAGATTTAACTGGTGACCCTACAATATGCGGAAATTGTCTTAGCACACCACCAACTTTTGACAAATTGCGAACAGCCATTATATATGATGAAAATAGTAAATCTATGGTACTTGCCTTTAAATATGCAGATAAACTGGTTTTAAAAAATATTTTTAGCAATTGGATAATAAGGGCAGGCAATGACTTGCTAAATGATAGCGATATTATAGCTCCCGTTCCACTTCACAGGAAAAGACTCTGGCAAAGACGCTATAACCAATCTGCAATATTGGCAAAAGAAGTTGCCAAAAATTTTACAAATTTAAAATACTGCCCCCAGCTGTTAAAAAGAATAAAAACAACTCCACCACAAAGAGGACTTAGCAAACAAGAACGTATAAATAATGTAAAAAACACAATTAAAGTTAAAGAAAAATATCTAAACGATATTTCAGGTAAAAATATATGTATTGTTGATGATGTTTACACTAGCGGTGCAACAATAAATGAATGCGCAAAAATCCTAAAAAAGGCAGGGGCAAAAAATATTTATGCCCTTACCCTTGCAAGGGTTGTTTTATAGCTATTCTTAAAATTATTTAGACTATTGGTTTTAAGCGACCCACTACCCCCACACTATGAAAATTATATTTAGGGTAAATCTAGTGTTGGGGAGCTAGTAAGTGCCGTAAATATTTTTATATAATTAGCAGAAAAATAAAAAATATCTCTGGAATTAGCTATATAATTTTTGCTTATAGCAATTTTTAAAATTACTATGTTCCATAGCTTTGCATAAGAGAGCCTGCGACCAAATACCAACCGTCAACCAAAACAAAGAAAATAATCTTAAATGGCAGGGCAATCATCACCGGTGGTAGCATCATCATACCCATAGACATCAAAATAGATGCAGTTACCATGTCAATTATTAAAAATGGTAGAAAAAGTAAAAAGCCAATTTCAAATGCTCTACGAAGCTCAGAAATCATAAAAGCTGGAATTAAAATTTTCAAAGGTGTTGCCATAGGTTCTTTTATTTCTTCTATATTCATTTTACTTTTGGCAAGCCCCATGAATAATTCTAAATCTTTTTCGCGGACATTTTTTAACATGAATTTTTTAAAAGGCTCTGTTGTTCTTTCAAAAGCCTGCATTTCCTCTATCTCATTATTTATAAGAGGTTGTATCCCTTGTTGATAAGCAGCATTAAAAGTTGGTGCCATAATAAAAAAAGTCAAAAATAAAGCAAGGCTAATTAAAACTGTATTTGGTGGGGTTTGTTGTGTGCCAATTGCCGTTCTTAAAAAAGATAAAACAATGACTATTCTGGTGAAAGAAGTCATCATAATTAAAATTGATGGCGCAAGAGAAAGTACCGTCATCAAAGCTACTATTTGAATAACCCGCCCAGCAACAGAGCCACCACCAATTGACCCACCTTCCCCAAGGTCAAGTGTAATGCTCTGCGCAAAAGCAAAGCTAGAGCCAAATAGTAACATTGAGGCAACTAGCAAAATATAAGTTAGCTTTGCTTTATTTTTGGTCTTTTTTTGTATTTTCAATATGTTCCTCTAGCTTATCTAATTCTATGTTACTAGCAACAACAGTTTCCGATTGCGCCCCTAGCAATATCATATGAGCCTTACCACCAAAATCAACTACAATTAAGCGCCTTTTATAATCTAAAATAACTGTATCTATAATTTTTAATTTAACTTGAGCATTACTGTCTTTTTGCTGTAATATCCCGATTTGCTTAGTACCATATCTGCGCACTATCCAGCCAATTAAATACATAAGAGCAATTATAAAAATAAAAGCGCTTAAGATTTTAATATAGTAAAAAGAGCCAAATTCTTCCATTTGTTATTACTTTTCCAGTTGTTTTTCTTGAATAATATTTACCAACTTATCTAAAGAAATAATAACTGATTTTAGGTGATTTTTAAATTTTCTTGCACTATCTTGAGGCATTGACAATATTTCATCACATATTTTTTCTATTTCTTCATTTAGGCTGGTCAAATCTATGTTTTCGCCTCCTGCTACCCGCATTGAGCAATTTGCTATATAATTTTTAATATTAGTTATTTTAAGCTCTATATTTTCTATTGTGTCTGTCATGATTTATGTTAGTTTTTCCCTCTTTTTTTGCAAACGATTATCTACTTTATAGATATGAGCCATAATCTCTGCCACAGCAATTAACGCCTCTGTTGGTATTTCGCTGCCAACATCTAATGTTTCTAGCATTTGTACTAAATTTGTATCTTCTTTTATTTCAATTTCATTATTTTGAGCAATTTCAATAATTTTTTCTGCAATTTTACCATGTCCAGTGGCAACTATTTTAGGTACTTTAAAGCTTTTGCTTTCTTCATCATAACTTTTAAGCGCAACGGCAGTTTTTTTAGATTTGTTGCTGTTATTGTCATCATACATATTGCTTAACTATCCGTATAATTTATTTTAAGCCATTGGGTGGCGTATGTAAGAAGAATAATGTCCATATGCAAAATGTTCAAGCTGTCTTTCAATATCGGCAAGTAAAGAAGATGCGCCAAAACGGAAAAGCTCAGGACAAAGCCAGTCATTACCCAGCTCTTCCTTAATTAAGATAAGATAGCCAAGTGCATCTTTCGCAGTTGAAATACCACCTGCAGGCTTATAGCCAATTTTAAAGCCTGTTTCTTGAAAGTAATCTCTAATCATACGAATCATGACAAGGGAGGTGTTTAAATTAGCATTCACACTTTCTTTACCAGTAGAAGTTTTAATAAAATCAGCCCCTGCCATCATTGCCACCATACTTGCTTTGGCAATATTTCGCATAGTTGCAAGTTCCCCCGTGGCAAGTATTGCTTTTAAGTGAGCGTCCCCACAAGCCTCTTTAAAGGCTAACACTTCATCATAAAGAGCTTGCCAGTTACCAGTTAAAACATGTCCTCTTGTAATTACTATATCAATTTCTTTTGCGCCTGCTTTGACTGATGCCTTTATTTCTGCCAGCCTTTGTTTCATCGGGGAAAGCCCATGTGGAAAGCCTGTAGATACTGCGGCTACTGGTATATTTGTATCTTTAAGTGCCTCAACTGCGGTTTTTACCATCTCATGATATACACAAACAGCCCCAGTGGTAATGCCCACATCTGTCATGCCTAACTTATCTAAAATATCAAGCCGAACCGGTCTTATTGCCTTTGCGCATAACCTTTTTACTCTGCCAGCTGTGTCATCACCACTAAGCGTAGTTAAATCAATACAAGTAATTGCCTTTAGCAACCAAGCAGCTTGCCATTCCTTTTTTACACATCTGCGTCCCAAAATTGACTTACTACGTCTTTCAACAGCGCTAAAATTAACTTGAATATCATCAATCCAGTCAATATTTAACTTTGTTCCTAAATTTCGGTTTTTACTATTTTTTGAGGCTGTTTTTTTGTCATTTACAGATAAATGATGAACAACAGATGCTCTTGTTGTTGACATTGCTTTCTCCTTACGTTAAATATTTAAGCTATATTAACGTAGAATAGTTGATATTTCAATATTTTTAAGGATATATAATTTTTGTGAGTAAGAATAGCTTTAGTAAAAATACTACATTTAAAGAATTAGGACTAAGTGAAAAGCTTTTAAAGGCGATATCTGACGTTGGATATAGCCAACCTACCCCAATACAAGAAAAAACCATACCTTCAATTTTAATGACACGTGATATTGTCGGTATTGCCCAAACGGGAACGGGCAAAACGGGTGCTTTTACTTTACCAATGATAGAAATGTTAGATGGTGGACGCCTACGGGCAAGAATGCCACGTTCTTTGATTTTAACTCCAACGCGTGAGCTTGCTATGCAAATATCTGAAGATATAAGCAATTATAGCAAATATACAAATCTTACGTATGCGGTTTTGGTCGGTGGTATTTCAATTGAACCACAAATAAAAAAACTAGAAAAAGGAATTGATATTTTAATTGCAACTCCAGGTAGGCTTTTGGATTTGTTCGAACGGGGAAGTATAATGTTAGCAGATATAAAAATTCTGGTAATTGATGAGGCTGACCGTATGTTGGATATGGGATTTATTCCCGATATTGAAAAAATAATATCTAAATTGCCTCCCTTGAGGCAGACTTTGTTATTTTCAGCAACTATGCCACCTGCAATTAGTAAACTTGCAACTAAATTTTTAAGTAATCCCAAAGAAATATCTGTATCAAAACAATCTTCCACTACCAAAAATGTTGAAGATTTTGTAATTGGACTGACCTTAGAAGATAAAAAACCAGCACTTAGTCACATATTATTTGAAGAAGAAGTTACAAGTGCTTTTATATTTTGCAACCGTAAAAAAGATATAGATAGTCTTAAACAAACTCTTGAAAGACAGGGAATTAGTGGAGTTGGTGCTTTGCATGGTGATATGAACCAACATATAAGAACAGACGTATTAAATAATTTTAAAAATGGAGATATTAAAATACTCGTTTGCAGTGATGTGGCAGCTCGTGGGCTTGATGTAAAAGATGTAAGCCATGTTTTTAACTATGATACTCCACAAAATTCAGAAGATTATGTACATAGAATAGGTAGAACTGGTAGAGCTGGCAGTAATGGTAGAGCATTTACCTTTGTAACTAAAGATGAGACTAAATATCTAGCCGATATAGAAAAGCTGATAGGTGGTTCAATTAACAGATATAATATAGACGGTTTTAACAATATTGATTTGAGCTTTGATTTTAGTCAGTTTAAACAGGCAAATAAAAAACATCGCAATTCAAAAAATAAAAATAATAGAAAAAAATACAACAAAAAACAAAATATAGATGGTGGCTATAAACAAAAAAAATACAAACAATCGCCCCAGATAGAAGAAAAACCAGTTAAAGGTTTTGGCAAAGATGTTCCAGACTTTTTTAAATTTTAAATTTGGTTTTTTAAAAAATGAATATAAAAAATGTAACAGATGGATTTAGGGGTAAAATAAGGGCTGCTGGTCGTATAGGGGCGGCTGTTTTGTTGCTACCTATTTTGGCAGCTCTTACCTTTACCCAAATATTTGTTGTGGGTCCTATATTTAAAAATAAAACAAAAATCCCCAATTTAGTTTACTCTGTACTTAGAAAACTGTGCGGGTATAAGGTTGTATTTAACAAAGCATCACAACCAATAGTTAAAAATAAACCTGTATGGTTTATAAGTAACCATATAGCAGAGGCGGACTTTTTACCATTTGGTGGTAAAATATCTGGTATATTCATAGGTAAAGGAGAAGTTCTTAAATGGCCGATTATATCTATATTTGCAAGGGCAGTTGATTTTATAGGGCTTAGACGGGCTAGTAAATATAACCCTCAGTCAAAGGCAAAAATTATAAAGAATTTTAATCAAGGAAATAGCGCCATTATGTTTCCTGAGGGAACGACAACTTCTGGTCGGGAGCTTCGCATGTTTAGGGCTTCACTTTTTAGTATTTTATATGGTGGCACTGGTATTGATAAAATGGGCGAAAAACATAAATTAAAAAAAGAAGTAATAGTACAGCCAGTTGCACTTAGGGTTCTGTCTGTTGGGGGTAAAAATGCTCTTTGCAGTGATGAGCTATATGATATTTACGGTATGCGTTTTCCAGACAAAGCAGGCTATTTAAAGTCAATATGGCGTATTTTGCAAATAAAAAACACAACC
>JALTWL010000190.1 GCA_027047045.1 Micavibrio sp. | reverse complement strand
GGCATCTTCAATTCCGTAGACACGTCGTACTTTCCCTTTTACAGAACCTGAACTTGCTACAATTCCCTGAATTTCTTCTACCTGTTTTGTAGCAGCACGAGGAAAAACATGCTCTGACAGACTAACAGCCTCCGCCCCATAAACCTCACGCTCTTTACGTTGTAGGACAATACGGGTTTTACGTTTTTCAATTTCTTTTTCTGATAACTTCTCCCCATTAACAAGCAATGAAGAAATATCTTTTAAAAAATAATGACGAAGCTCAGATCGTTCAATACCACCAAGCACTGCTACTTGATCCATAATTTTTGCACGTATAGAAGCAACGCGACCCATTAAGGCCTTATTGCAATCTCTTCTCTCCCCCATTTTCTTTGCTAAATCAACGATATCTTGTAGCAAGGCATTATCCGTTGTTTACCAGCATACTGTTACTAGTCTATAATATATATTAATGAATTAAGTAATTATAAAAGATATTATAAATTAATGACAAAAAAATTATCATCACTAGTAGCTGTTTCATCATTAGATAATAATTATCTTATGTGTCGTGGGTTTAATACTGTTTTAGAAATGCCAGATGATGCTTTTAAATGGTTGCAGGAACAAAGTTTATCTAATGGTGGTTTTAGTGAACAATTTATAAAACTGTGTCAACAAGCATGGAATATTAATGTTAGAGAATTAAAAGTTGCTGATGCAGTGTACTTTCGCCCTAATCCCATAATGAATTATACGGATGCTTCTTATGAGTTGAATTTGGCTTGTAATTACCGTTGTGAACATTGTTATTTAGATAATAAGCTAAATAACAAGTTGAATATGACGATGCGGGCTGAAATCTTAAACAGTATGTGTATGGCTGGCGTTCTTAGGTTGCATGTTACAGGCGGGGAGCCACTTTTAGACAAGCATTTTGTTGAAACATATAAGTTAATTCATAAATTGGGGTTGTTGGTTCGTATTAGCACAAATGGATATGCTTTACATCAACCTAAAATTCTAAGTTTGCTAGAAGATTTACCTCCTACTAGAATTTCTATTAGTTTGTACGGGGCTACAGAAAAAACATATGAAAGCTTAACTAAAACAAATGGGCAAGGAACTTTTAAAACATTCATGAAAAGTCTATCAGCGGCGGCTGAGGCAGAGTTACCAATAAGACTAAAAATTATTTTGACACAGCATAATGAGAATGAACTAGAAGCCATGAAATCTTTAGCTGAAAACTTCGGTTTTGAATATTATGTTTTTGGGCGTTTAGCACCTACATTGGATAAGGATAAAACTGTATTAGAGCATCAAGCATCTACAGTTGATTTACGTTCTACTCGTACTCCATTTAAATATTGCAATGCTGGGAAAACCTTTTTCCATGTGAATCCTTTAGGCATTGTTAGTATTTGTATGGCTGGACGTAATCCTAATATTGATTTGATTAAATATGGAGTCGATGGTTTAAAGGCAATGCCTGATATTGCTTCATCATTATTAGAACGTAATGGCGATTGTTCCAATTGCTCAATAGCTAATACTTGTGCAACTTGTCCGCCTATGGCAAAATCATATAGAGAGGCTGGTGCCGATAAGGCCTTTTTCTGTCAATTTTAAAAGAGGGAGTATTTAAAATGAAAATGACCATTGATAATCGTAGAAAAAATAAGACTAAAATTGTAGAGGATAAAAAAGTAAAAAATCCTGAATTTGATATTAAAATTGGTGATTTAGATAAAAAAGAAATAAACATGTGTGCCTGTAAAGCAAGTGATGACAACCCATACCAAACCTAAATTAAGCACATATAATATTGATATTTCATTGATGTTGAGGCATATGGACGTGCCGTTTGTCCCAACTCTAGGATGCGTGCATCCAAATTGTCTGGAAGTAGCTATTACAGATGTTTTCAACATGTCTAATACTGCTAACTTCCTTGAATATGATAAAGATATACGTTGGTACTCACAGAAAAAAGAAACTGTTTTATTTGAATATATATATCAAGACGATAGGCAAACTATCGTGCCAACAGTTCTAAATAATGACTATATAAAATATTACCGTTATAGATTTGGTTATTGTGGTGAATCTGGTTTGAAAGATTTACAAAATAGATTAAGTCGCTTATTTCCAAAAGCAAATACGCAGGTTCTAAGCTTTAATACAAAGGAAAACTTGGAATACGATACCATTATTTTCCTGCTTGAATTAGATAATATAAATCCTGTACCAAAAACAAAAATAAAATTATTTAGTGAAACATCTAAAACCGTTCAGTCAACTTTGCCAGACCTTGCTAGAGATGAGGAAAATAGCGGTTTTTCTTTTATATATGATAGATTTTTAAATGGTTTTGATGATGGAGATATTTTAGTTTCTGTTCACAATAATAAAATTAATGGAGCCGTAGCACCTTTAAAAATTGTGAAGGATGCTATTGGACAAAACACTAGATTCCCACCATTTTTTGGCGTTGATAGTCGTTATCGTCGGCAAGGTATTGGAGCATCTCTGTGGAATACGGCGTTGTCTTGGGCTATTGATAAAGATGTTAAATATATTGTTTTACAAGCACAATACGGTTCACCAGCAGAGTTCTTCTATAAAAATATGGGCTTAAAACCCTTAGGTGGTGTTCTTCGTTCTTAACAATGAGTTTACAATTTTAATTTAGCTTTGTGCCTTTTCTGTAGCCCTACTTTAGGTGGCTGTGCTTTATTCTTCGCACGCTTAAGGATTTCGGAGATGGTGGCGGTGGATTTTGCAAGGTCTGCGGCATTGATTACTTGCCCCTTTGGTGGCTTGCTTTTTATAGTTTTGATTAGTGTTACAGAGCTTTGATAGCTGAGCGTTTGACGATAAGCAGCTATATCTAACGGTGGGTCAGAGATTGATATTTTATACATCGGTACACCATTTAGGCTATATTGCATTGCTTGTATTTTGGCATTAAAAGCATTGTTAAATGCTACAATTAGTTGCTGTTCGGCTTGCTGCTGTTTTAATTTCTCATATTGTTGCATTGCGTAAAATAGTCGTTGTTGCATTTGGATTAGCTGCTCTTCTTCTTGTTTTTTCTTTTTTTCTGCTTGCTCTTGTCTTAATCGCTTGGCAAAGAACATCTCTTTTGCTCTTTCAATCAATGAGCGGATTTTTGCCTTCATATCGTCAGAAATCATCGCATCATCAAGTGCATCTTGCATTGCTGCTAATTGGTCTGAACAATTGGTACCACCTCTGATGTCCCTAGTTTTCTAGACAGCTTGAGTTTTTATTAGTCGTTCTCACAGACTTTGTTATTATATGTGCCGTATCCGATAATATGTATTTATGTGATATAACGCATAATCATATTTTATGTGTTAAATCCGATATTGACAATTTATGCGATTTAGCGCATAATTATATTAGAGGAGTAGATTGTGATAGAATTAGCACGTAGCCCAGAACAAATAGGAAACACTATCCGTCGTATTCGTAAAAAACAAGGTATGAGCCAGTCTGAATTGGGAAAAAAGTCAGGCTTACGTCAGGAAACCATATCTTTAATTGAGAATGGTAATCCAGCAACAAAACTAGAAACTATTTTAGCCGTAATATCGGCACTGGGATTGGAACTTCAAATTTCCACTCGCTCAGGAAATAAGTTGCAATATGCTGCATTGGGCAGATTGGTTGATCATGGGCAGGAATAGAAAATACTCACGCTTATGCGTATATCAAAATGGTGACCTTGTTGGTTATCTGTCTAAAAAGCCGAGCGGTGCTGTAGAATTCTTATATGCAGAAGAGTGGCTTTCCAATGAACGTGCTTACCCTGTGTCATTATCTTTACCTTTACGAGAGGATGCTTTTAAGGGGGCGCCTGTTATTGCTGTGTTTGAAAACCTGTTACCAGATTCAGAAAGTTTAAGATCTCGTGTAGCAGAAAAAGTAGGGGCTAACGGAACTGATGCCTATAGTCTATTATATCAAATCGGTCGAGATTGTGTAGGAGCATTGCAGTTTTTACCTGAAGGTGCTGATATCGATTTTTCAGACCTGCTTTCTATTCAAGGAGAAGTCATCAGAGATGAAGAGATAGAAAGTCTTTTGAATAATCTTGCTCGTGTTCCGCTAGGGCTAGATAGGGAAGATGATTTTCGTATTTCTATTGCGGGTGCGCAGGAGAAAACAGCACTCTTATTTCATGATGGAAAATGGATGCGACCATTTGGGAGAACTCCAACCACACATATTCTTAAAACACAGATTGGTGAATTGCCAAATGGTATTGATCTTTCAAACAGTGTTGAAAATGAATATTACGGTTTGGCATTGATGAAAGCTTTTGGGCTGCCTGTAAATAAAGCTGAAATAAAAAATTTTGGCAAGACCAAGTCACTTGTTATTGAGCGGTTTGATCGTGCATGGACAAAAGATGGGCGTTTGCTACGTATTCATCAGGAGGATTTTTGCCAAGCACTATCTATTCCACCGAGTAGAAAATACCAAAGTGAAAACTGTCCAACAAATGAAAAGCAACCAAGCATGGTTGAAATTTTGAAACTTCTAAAGGGAAGTGACCAACCTGCAGAAGATCAAAAGGCTTTTTTAAAGGCGCAAATTATATTTTGGCTAATTGGTGCTACTGATGGCCATGCTAAGAATTTTAGCATTTTCTTGGGGCAGGGCGGGCGTTTTATTTTAACGCCATTTTATGATGTGCTTACAGCACAACCATTTGTAGATAGTGAGCATATCGCACGCAACAAAATGAAAATGGCTATGTCAGTCGGAAATAATAATCATTACAGAATGGATGAAATTCAAGCACGACATTTTATCGAAACAGGACAAAAGGCAGGATTGCCAGATTACATTGCAAAAGATGCATTGGAGGAAGTTTTTAGCAGTGTGGAAAAAGCTATAGAGGACGTTGAGAAAAAGCTACCGCACGATTTTCCTGAAGATATACACGCTTCTGTTGTTTGTGGAATAGGGTCGCGTTTATGAGTTTATGGAAGATAAAATATACAATAAAATAAATTGGAGATAAGTTTAAGCGATAAAAACTTAATAGTTCAACTACAGAGGATTTATCGGTAGTTCAAAAATAATAATCTTAGGTTTAATCGGGCGGCGGCTTCCATTATAAATGTTTGTTGATCTTCTGGAGATAGGTTCAGAAATCTATTTATGATTGGATAATCCTTCGCACAGCATCGGTAAGCCATGTTCCTTTTAGTGTGGGGCTATTCAAATAGCAATAAATAAAAAAGGAGGTGAATAATATCACCGCCTTTGCCTTATTTACATTCCATTAAAGACAATAAGTTGTTTGGTTCTTCACCATCAGCTTCTGTTTTAATGTATTCGTTTCCATAGCGACTCTTGGCAACAATAACATCTACAGGTTTACCGTTAACTTGAACATAAAAGCTATATTTACCTGATTTGATGGAATCAATGGCCTCTTTCTGTGTAAGTTTCCAGTTAGTACCATCAGAGTTTACGCCACCAATATATTTAATCCTTTCGTGAGGATTATCACGATCAGATTTATTGATACATCTTATTTGATGTTTAGACATTTTAATGTCTCCTTTTAATTAAGAAATTCCAAGGATCTCGGAACTTCATTGACAAAAAAAGAGGAACCAATTACACTGAAAGGACTGAAATTTATCAGTGAGGTGGCTAATCCTACCTCCTATTAGGGGCACTCATTGCTGTGAGTGCCCTTAATTTTTTATATAACATATATTAACACATCAAATTTTGCATTACAATACAGAGTCTGTTTTTTCCTCATCTATTTGCTCGTCGTTTACCTCGCTGTATGATTTACCGATTATACTTAACCCATTAGATGTTATCTGATACTCCCCCTTGTTCTGTGTGGGAGACAAAAACCCTTTTTTTACAAGGCGGTAGCATGTGGTCATCATGTATTGACGTGTTTTGATTTCTTTATGCTTTCTATAATAACCAACTAAAAGGGTAGATAGGTCGAGAGTACCCTTTGCATCATAAAAAAGGTTTAGAAGTGTGTTATCAACATCTCCTGCAAGCTTAAGTTCTTTGATGAGCTCTGGAGGAAGATCTTCAAGGTTAGATGTGTCAAAAATAGTCATAAATAATCGCCTTTCAATTCAAGTTATCTAATCATATATAAAACGAGCAGAAAATACAAATTATTTGTAATGCAAAAGAATGCGAGTAAAAATAAAAGCAATCTGTAATTTTTTATCACTCTTCTAGACTGAATATTTTGATATAGAAATCTATGAAAGCCTAAACAGCATGAAAGAGCTTGCCGAACAATTCGTTGAAGATGGACTATTTGGAGATATTCCGCAAAACCTACAATATTACATTGATTACGATGCAATCGCTCGTGATTTAGAATTCGATTACACCGAAACTGAAGTCATAGGATAAATTTAATATGTAGAGCCTCTTAAGCCCAAATATTTTATAAAAAAAGACTAGGTCGCAACCTAGTCTTTAATATTTGTGAATCTTTTTATTAATTCTTGTTAACGAAAAGACCACATTTTCTAATAAGCTTGATTCTATTATAGGTAGTGTTTATAAATATAGCAACAGTTTTTTATTTAAATTTTTAATAAGCACATATTTAAGGAGTATATATTATGAAATGGCGTTTAGGACTAGATATGGGAACAAACTCACTTGGTTGGAGTGTATTAGAGCTTGATGAAAATAATAATATAACAACACTTAAAGATATGGGAGTTAGAATTTTCCCTGATGGACGTGAACCTTCCCAAAATGGCCGTGTTGGCGTTTCATTGGCTGTGGCACGTAGAATAGCAAGGGGTGTTCGCAGAAATAGAGACAGACGCTTAAAAAGAAACAAACATTTACTAATTAAATTAAAAGAATTCGGCTTAGAGCCTGATGAAAACCTTAACCCCTATGAGTGCAGAGCAAATGCAACGACTGAAAAAGTAACAGCAAAAGAATTAGGAAGGGCTTTGTTGCATCTTTGTTTACGCAGAGGCTTTAAAAGCAATCGTAAAACGGATAATGATGAAGAAAAAAGTGAATTTAAAAAGAAAATATCATCTTTTAGAGAGGAAATTGGTGAGAATAGAACATTAGGACAGTTTCTATATGAACGTTTAAAGAATAGATATTCTGTAAGATTTAAGGGAACAGATGGCGATTGGTATCCTGACCGACAAATGTATTTAGATGAATTTAAAAAAATCAAAGATATTCAAGGAAATACATTATTAACAGAAGAACGGTGGGATAAAATCGAAGATATAATTTTCTATCAACGACCATTAAAAGCTGTTGAAAGAGGTAAATGTCGCTTTTATAAAACTCAAGAAAGAGCTCATTTAGGGCTACCTATTGCACATAGTTATAGAATTATATGCGAAGTAAACAATCTTCAATATATTAATGAAGAAACGTTAGAACGTTCTAGATTAGACGAAGAACAACGTCATATTATTTTTAATAAATTGCATGAGCAAAAATCTATGACTTGGGGAGCTATGCGAAAGTTAAAACGAGAGAATGGCGAAAGTTTATTTCCCCAAAATACTACATTTAATTTTGAAAGAGCATCTAATAAAAGGGCGAAACTTGAAGGTAATATTGCAAAAATTGATTTAGAGAATCTTCTAGGTAACGATTGGATAAGTTTAAATGATAAAACTCAAAATGATATTGTAGATTATTTATACGAAGCAAATGAAGATAAAGAAATTATCGCAAAATCCGCTGAATGGGGCATTAGTGAAGAAATGGCTAAAAAGCTAGCATCTTATACCCCTAAATCTGGCACAGCCTCTGTTTCACGAAAATTTATGGAAGATATTATTCCTATAATGTTAAAAACAGGAAAAAGATTTGATGAGGCAATTCAAGACTTACATGATGAAGATGGTGTTGTTCTGCATCATTCTGCTTCTGATGATGAAAAAACTTTAGAGCGCCTTCCATATTATGGTGAAATATTGCCCGATTCTGTTATGGGTAAAGGGCTATCAACTAATAAATCTGACCCAGACGTTTTTAAATATGGCAAAATTAATAATCCAACAGTACATGTTGCCTTAAATCAATTGCGTAAGCTTATAAATTCTTTGATAGATGAATATGGCTGTAAACCAGAGCAAATACATGTTGAGCTTTCACGTGATTTAAAAAATTCTGGCAAAGCCAGAGAAGAAATAAGCAAGGCAATTGCAGCAAATGAAAAAGAAAATAAACGCAGAGCTAATATTTGTAAAGAGCAGGGTATAGCTGAGCCCACTGCTTTAGATTTAAAGAAAATTAAACTTTGGGAAGAGCTAGGAAAACTTGGCGATAGAAAATGTGTTTATACAGGTAGGACTATTTCTGCGGCTCAATTGTTTAATGGTGAAGTAGAAATTGAACATATACTTCCATTTGGCTCAACGCTTGATGATTCAATGGCTAATAAGACTGTATCTTTTCGTGATGCTAACCGTATCAAAGGTAAAGACACACCTTATGGGGCAAAATATCGCTTTGCCAAGCAAGGTTGGAAATGGGAAGATATACTAGAGCGTGCTTCAAAACTTCCAGATAGTAAACGTTGGCGTTTTAATGAAGATGCGTTAGAAAAATTTAATAAAACCAATGATTTCATAAAGCGTCAATTAACCGATAATGCGTATATTGCAAGAAAAACTCAAGAATATCTGTGGAGGCTTTCAGGTAAAAATAATATTGTTCCAGTTAGCGGGCAAATGACCGCAATGTTGCGTGGAAAATGGGGATTAAATAGTTTACTTGGCGAGCATGACTATAAAGAAAGAAATGACCATAGGCACCACGCTATTGATGCTCTAGTTGTTGCTTTGACCGAGCGTTCAACTCTACAAAAAATAAATACAATTCGTGGAACAGATGACAGAAATCATCTAACTATTCCAGATTTTCCACTAGATATGAATGATATTAGCAAAAAACTAAATGATATTGTCGTTTCTTTCAGAGCAGACCATGGAATATCAGGGCGTTTTTTTGCTGATACCGCTTATGGCAAGATAAAAGAAGATAAAAGAGATGAAAAACTAAAAGAATATGGCTTAGTTACAACTAAGCCGATTGAAATCCTATCTAAAGCAGAAGTGGAAAAAGGGCAAATAAGGGATAAAACAATTCATAATGCACTACAAAATTATTTAGAAGAAAATTCAGTAGATATAGGTGATAAAAATGCTTTAAAAAAAGCCCTATATGATTTTGGACATAGATATTGGTCTTCTTTAACCACTAAAAAAGGTACACAGCGGCCACCAATTAAAAAGGTTAGGGTGCTTATATCTAATCAATCAGCGATAAAAATCCCATCTGCTCCATATAAATCTTATGCACCTGATGGCTATGTATGTTGTGATATATACCAAATTCCTAAAGGTAAAAAAGGCAAATGGAAAAAAGGTGAATATGAATGGAAAGGTGAATTTCGCAGTTACATTGATATGCAGGAAAGGAACAGGCCGAAAGATATGAATAGCTGGAAACCACACCCTGCCGCAAAACACATTATGCGTGTTTATAAAGATGATATGGTGATAATTGAAGAAAATGGCGAAACTAAAATTATGCGGGTTGCTGGATTTAGCACAACTAATAATAAATTAGATTTACGATTGCATACTGATAGTAACTCAAAGCAAAAATATATTTCTATTAATAAATTAAAAAATAGTAACCTAAAAAAAATAAATGTATCACCCAATGGAAGAATAATTAAATATGGCTCTAAATAACATAGTAGAAATCAGCGAAAACGGTCGGCACTTATCATTGTTTCGTGGTTTTTTACGTATTTTAGATGATAGGCAAGAGCTTGGCAGGGTTGTACTCGATGATATGACAGCTTTGGTATTATCAGCACAACAAATATCTTTAAGTAAGAATATCATGGTTGCCCTTGCCGAACGTAGTATTCCAATTATTATTTGTGGCAAAAATTGGCATCCTATTTCTATTTGTAATAGTGTTTCTGGTCATCACGAAGGGGCGGGAGTGCTGTATGACCAAATAGAATCAACAACAGCTCTGCGTAAACGCCTTTGGCAAAAAATAATTAAGAAAAAAATATATAATCAAGCCTTGATATTAGAGCGTCATACAGGAAAAACAAACGATGTTGTGCTATTAAAAAAGATGTCAAAACAGGTGCGTTCTGGTGATACTGATAATAAAGAGGCTAGGGCCGCTAAATTATATTGGAAATCACTAATGGGAAAAGAATTTAAACGTGATTACAATAGCTTAAATCAAAATATCTTGCTTAATTACGGTTACACAATATTGCGTGCTGCAACAGCAAGGGCAGTAACAGCAACGGGTCTACATCCAGCTATTGGCGTTTTTCACCGTAACCGCAATAATCCCTTTTGTTTAGTTGATGATGTTATGGAACCTTTTCGCCCAATTGTAGATGACGTTGTTTATAGATTGTGGCAAAAATATGGTGATAATTTTTCTGACTTAACGCCAGAGATAAAACAAGAATTGGTGGCAGTTTTATCATTAGATTTAATCGGGGAAAAGGGAATGACACCTTTAGTAAATGCTCTTGCCCGTGTTGCACAAACTTTAAAAGAGAGCTTTCAAGAAAAAGAAAATCATTTAATTTTGCCAGATATAGTAGCAGTTGGGAGTTTATTATAGTAACATGTTAAAAGATAGAGAAACATGGTTTAGTGGGTACAGACTCTTGTGGATGATGGTTTTATTTGATTTACCAACGACAGAAAAAATAGACCGTAAGGCCTATACAAAATTTAGGAACTTCTTGTTAGATCAAGGTTTCCAAATGGCACAATTTTCTGTATACTACCGCTTGTTATCAGGTAAGGAAGTAGCAGAGAGATTAGAAAAACTGATTTCTCAGAATTTGCCACAATATGGAAAAGTGCAAATTTTAACTATAACTGATAAACAGTATGAAAACATAAAAACTTATATTGGTAAACGTCGTGATTCGCAAAAAAAACAGGACCAATTGCTACTTTTTTAAGAAATATTTCCCATTTTTTGAACGGAAAATCGCCAAATTTCTGTTTAAAAACAAAAACTTGGCGATCACCTATTATAGCTAATTAGAAAATGTGGTCAAGTCGCAACCCAAGAGCCGTTATTAAGACTGAACAGCTCATTATAGCTAATTAGAAAATGTGGTCAAGTCGCAACCTCTAGACTAGAAAGAATTATAGAAGAGTTATTATAGCTAATTAGAAAATGTGGTCAAGTCGCAACCTATCTGGACCTACAGGTATCTCCTTTCCATATTATAGCTAATTAGAAAATGTGGTCAAGTCGCAACCCCAAGAGCCGTTATTAAGACTGAACAGCTCATTATAGCTAATTAGAAAATGTGGTCAAGTCGCAACCTGTGGTCGTCCTTGGTATTTGGTCCAGTCTATTATAGCTAATTAGAAAATGTGGTCAAGTCGCAACTTGATTATTTGAAATAAACTATTCATCTTTATTATAGCTAATTAGAAAATGTGGTCAAGTCGCAACTTAACACTTTGGGGCTTCAAGACACAATGTATTATAGCTAATTAGAAAATGTGGTCAAGTCGCAACGAGGTGAAAGAAGAGCCTATAACTTGTCGTATTATAGCTAATTAGAAAATGTGGTCAAGTCGCAACTTAGTTGTTATGCAGGTTAATGTATTGACAATTATAGCTAATTAGAAAATGTGGTCAAGTCGCAACAAGCCAAGCGATATTATGATACCGAAGAGTATTATAGCTAATTAGAAAATGTGGTCAAGTCGCAACATGTAATGGAGTATTTAAGTTAACCTATTGATTTTGAAAAACAGCAAAAATAGATATCGCAAGATACATAGTTTTTGCAGGGCCATTCATGTAGATTTTAAATGGTAATTAAGATATTAACAGCTTAATAATATCTACTTAAGTTTGGGTAGTGGCAGTTTAGGTAAGGGAAGAGGCCAATAATCATTTTCATTTTCTATGCTAACTTTTTCATGGCTACGTTTTTTTGCTTCTTCAAAATTGATTTGATATCCGTCATCCTTATCAGTTTTGTTGTAAATTTTTTTGTGCAGTACAGTATTTTCCTTTTCTAGAAGTTCTATTTTTCTTTTTAAACTTTCCACTAATATACTATCATCACCATTGGTTTGTGTGTTATTGCTAGGTACTGGAATGGCTGAATTATTATTTAATATTGTATCTACGATAGTGTCAGTATTTGTTGCATTAGGTGTCTTAAATTCATTGTCATTTGTGATATTATTTTTATCTTCTTTTTTATCATTAGATAATATATTAATATCTTCATTTAGAGGAATATATTCAGCCTTTTCATTTTCTAAGATTTCTGTCTTTGTATTATTCTCAGATATAATAGATTTTTCTGTTGCTTTATCTTCTTCTTGTACAGGGGCTTTATCATTTTCAATAGCAATTTCTTCTATTTTTTTATCTTCCTTAACGTTGGTATTTAATTCATCTTCTTTGGCTATAGTAAGTGGCATGTTCTCATCTTTCTTGTAGCTATTAGCTTTAAAATCAACATTATCATTATCTAAATTAGCCTCTTTTTTTGTCCATTCTTTAGGAATTTCATAGTTGGTACTGACATTTGTCGCGGGTGATGGGGTGCTGGTAGCATTAGCAACAGGTATTTGCTCAACTATTTTTTCTGGCTTTGTTTGTGTGTCTTCTTCAAGCCAAATTATATTATTAGTATTTGTATCATCTATAGAATTTTCATTTTTAGCAATATTGTTAGTTTCAATATTTTCTTCTTTGGTGAGTATAGTAACTTCTGGTGATTTTGTTTCATTATTTATAATAGCAATTTCTTCTATTTTTTTATCTTCCTTAACGTTGGTATTTAATTCATTTTCTCTGGCTATAGTAAGAGGTGAGTCTTCATCTTTCTTGTAGCTATTAGCTTTAAAATCAACATTATCATTATCTAAATTAGCCTCTTTTTTTGTCCATTCTTTAGGAATTTCATAGTTGGTACTGACATTTGTCGCGGGTGATGGGGTGCTGGTAGCATTAGCAACAGGTATTTGCTCAACTATTTTTTCTGGTTCTGTTTGAGCGCTTTTATCTAGATGAGTTATGGTTTCAACATCTGTATCGGCTAAGGGAATATCATATATTTCCTCGGCTTGTTCAGAAATATTATGCATTTTAATCTTTTTTATATTTACTGGCGGTGTTAAATTGTTATTTTCCTTTGTTTCTATAGGTATAATATTATTTGATTTTGATATAAAACTGAGCAGTTCATGCGAATTCATAGTTTCGTTGAGGGGTGATTTTTTATATTTTTTTTCATCAATAGAAATTTGAGGCTGTTTTTGTAAGATAGTTATTTTTGTTTCTGTATTTTTAGCACTTAGATTCACAGCTTTGTTGTTATCTTGTTCATAGCCAGTGATATTTAAGTTTTTAAGTGGAGATTGATAATTTATAACCTTTTTATCGCTTAGTATATTTTGTTCTTTTTGTTTATAGCATTTAACTGACGTATCACTTAAAGTAATATCAGCAATATCCGCTTTATATTGATAATTTTCTGCTGTATATAGTGTAAACTTTCTGATAGTAAATTTTTCTATTAGTTCTTTTATATCAATGGTGAGAGGTGAAATTGTTACAAAATTATATACCCCGTTATACGGAGATAGTAATTGTAGAGATAATTTAATTTTATCTTGTGAATTGGGTTGTTTAAAAATTATTTTTGCTTTTGTTATAATATTTGTATCAATTTGTTTGAGTATATTATCAGGCATATCAATGGCAAGCATATATTGTGACTTATCTTTATAGTTGCTAGCAGCAAGATTGATATTTAGTTTAATGGGAGCAACAGAAATACAGCTACTGATATATATATATGCAACATCATTACTATATTTGTTGGTATAGTCTTGAGATTTGGCAACTGAAAAAGTAAATGTTACAGTTAACATTACAAGAAAACCAGATAATATTTTTTTTAATATTTGTTTATTATATAACATATTTATTAAGTTTTAAATTAACAACTAACACAGAAAAAAGATTTATCCAAAAGACCAGCTCTTAAAAGTAGCCCATACATATTTAAGTAATAATCTGCCATCAATTCATGTAATTTAGACTTAGAAATATTTAGACGTTCTTCTCCCTCTATCAATCTGATAATATCAACATCACCCATTTCAAAATTTTGTCTATTTAGTTTCTGTAAAGCAATATTGGCGTTAATTTCGTCCTTAATTGATGTTATAAGCTGTACAATCGCTGTCAATTGATTATAAGCTTGCGTTATATCTCTTATCAAGTCTTTTTCCAACTTTCTTCTTTTTATTTTTAATTCTTTTATTTCGCTACTAATTCGTTTTATAGCTGAACTGCGTGCAAAACCATCAAGAAAATCATGCGTCATTTCAACGCCTGCTATTAGCTCACGCCTAGTACCAATTGTACTTCCACCATCATTAAAAGATTTTGAACCATTTAGAGTTAGCTGGATTTTAGGGAAATATTTACCTTTTTCTGAGTCTAAACGATATTCAAGTGCCTCTATATCAGAATTATTTAGTAAAACTCCGTTATTAAATTCTTTAGCAAAAGCAATGTAGTCATCTAATTTATATTGTTCCCAGTTTATTTTGTGTGGATATACAGCATAAAATTTAGGCAGAGGCCCAGTTAAAGCTTCTAAGTTACTGATTGTATCATTTAAGGCGGTTACTGTATCTGTATATTGATTTTTTGCAAATGCTAGTCGGGCTTTTGCATATTCTACTTTTGCTTTATTAGCACCACCAGCTTCTTCAGAAAATTTAAGTTTATTGGTAATATTTTCTAATTCTTTTATTAAATTTACATTTTCTACAACTGTATTTTGGAGTCGCATTATTTGAAAATAATTATCAAACACATCAAATAGTACTTTTTCTTGGGCAATTTCGGTTTCTATTCTAACAGATTTTCTAAGTTGCCTTTTTTGTTGAATAAGAGATTTTGCACTATTCCCATCATATATAAGTTGGCTACCAGATAGTCCAAAATAATGTGCCAGCGCAGTTGGACCTGCACGTTCATTGGTATTATATTGGGTATTGAGCTTCGCATTTCCTCTAAGTTTGGGATAAATTTCTGATTTTGCCTCTCCAATTTTGTGCTGTGCTTGTTCTTCTCTTATTTTTGACATTTCTATATCTGGATTTTCATTAAAAGCAAAAAGCACCATATTTTCTAATGATAACCTAATATATTTATCAGAAGAATTAGCATTTGATACAAAAAGCAAAATAGATGCTAATATGATAAGAATATAATAAATATTATTTGTTTTTAGCATGTTGTTTACTTTTCTTCTTTTAGTTCAATTTTAGTCCAATGGTAGCTGTTTTCTACTTGTTCTTTATTATTTATAGTAGCTGAAATATCATTTGGTTCTATTTTTAGGGATAGCATAACATTTCGTAAGTTAAAAATACGTGCAACTGCCAACTTACGAGCAATAGACTTAATAGGCGCTTTTGGATTTTTACCTGCAATAATTTTAACTTTATATTTTTTGCCACTATTTAATTTCTTATTTAAAAATGCTGTTATTTTTTCTTCTGAATCTTTTGTAACAGAAATTGAATCAGTACCAAAAAAGACAATTAGTGAATTGTTATTTTCATTTATTATAGTTTTTTGTTCTTGCGATTCACTAAATTCTGCGCGGGTTTGGTAAAGTTCTTGTTCATATTCGGCGAGCAGATGTTCTAGCACTTTTTTTTGTTTTTGTACTTCAGTTATTTTTTGTTCTAGTACTTTAGTTTTTGTAGAATAATCAGTTTTCATCAGTTGTTCTAACTTGCTTTTATAAGTAATTGTGTGAACATAAAGAGCAACAGCTGTTACCATAACAAAAAACACAAACATAATGATAACTGCAGATAAAATATCCACAAAGCCAGGCCATGCAATCGCTGTTAAATCTTCTTCTCTGCGTCCGTCCATTTTTTTTATTCTCTACATAATTTTTAATTCTTTTTATTTTTACGATTAAAAAGCTTAAATTTACCTA
>JALTWL010000189.1 GCA_027047045.1 Micavibrio sp. | reverse complement strand
CCAACATGTCTAAGCTCAATAGATTGTTGCACTGCATCTAAATTATCAGCAATAAATTTTATATCTAACATTGTTTTAACCCTCTTAAGTACAAAGAAACGAATCCTCAACATAATATATCAAACTTTTGATATTTGCATTATAAACTTGCAAAAAATGTAAGGTTAATATATATAATACCTACATACACAAGTTATATCTTAAGGAGCACACCTACCCATGAAATTCAAAAACTATATCGTATTTCTAAAACCTGTTACAAAACAAAATGAATTTAATAAAATTCAAACGCGTGTAAAAAAAGAAGATGAAAATATAAGAAAAGTAATAAAACTTATTAAAGATAACCTTAAAGTGTATAGCTTAGAAGGTGAACTAATCGCAATAGATGATTATCACAAAGATGGAACAGAGCCTCCTGTATCTGGTCCCGCCATATCTGTTAAATGTACAGAAAAAGCTATACAGCGAATATTACAAATGGGAAATATTCTAAGAATAGCAGAAGATAGCCGTTATCATAGTGAGGCTAAGTTAGTTAAAAAAGCCCCTCGTCCTAAAGCACCTACTTTTTTTGAACTTTTATTCAAAAAACGACGTGGACGTTAATTTTAGTAAATAACTCAAATAATTATATGCAACAATATAATAACTGTATATAATGAGATTTACAGTTGGCATTTTCTTTGCCAATTTTCATTGACATACTACTCAAATATGAAACAGAACATCATTTTGCAAAGCAGCCAAGTTAGCTGTGTTTTTTACAAAAAATTTTTTACAACTATAAAAAATAGTTGTTATTTTGCCGTGCTTGTTTTTTGTTTTGTTACAATAACCATTAGCGATGCTTTTGCCTATAGTAATAATGAAAAGCTAAATAATATAGCAAAATCATTTGTAAATAGCGTTAATATTGGCTTTAAAAAAGCCGATAACATTATGCAACAAATAAAAACAGGTCGTACAAATGCTGTTATTCAAAAAACGTCAGATACTATCTCAAGCGGTGAGGAGCTATTATTCAAAATTTTAGTCGGTCAAAAAAAAATACCACTTAACTTTGATATAATTGCAATTAAGGAAGAAAATGATATTTTAATTTCACTTAAGGATTTTTTTGCTGTAACCGACATGGCAATCAAAGTAAAACCAGAAAATGGTACTGCCGCTGGTTGGTTTATTAGAGAAAATCAAGATTTTTTCCTTGATGCCAAAAATGAGATTATAACAATTATGGGGACAAGCGTGCAAATGCCCAGCGGTAGTGTTGTTATAAAAAATGATGATATTTACGCCACAAGCTACACTATCAGCCGTTGGTTTAATATGAAATTTATTATTGATTTTCAAGAACTAACTATATTTTTAACTACATCTCAAGCTTTACCCATAGAAGAAAGATATGCAAGACGCAGTAGAAATAAATCAAGTTTAAACCAACCAGAAAAACCGAAACTTCCCTATAAAAAGCAACCATATACAATATTTTCTATTCCTTCTATTGATGTTAATTTGCGTTCTTCTTATAGCAAGTTTCAAAATGGTCGCCCCATTAGAAATTATGCCTGGTCTGCGGTTGGCAGTAATGATTTTGCTTTTTTACAAACAAAAACTTTTATAGGTGGAAATGAAGAAGATATTGTAAATAATGCCAGAATTACTTTTACCAGAGAAAGCAAAAAACCCGATATGCTTGGCTTTTTACAAGCACAAAAAATTTCTTTTGGTGATATATATTCTACAAGACTTCCCCTAACAGGCAACAGCGTACAAGAACAAGGCTTAAGAATAACCAATAAATCTAGCAGAGCCATATCTTCATTTACAACAACTCTGCTAAGAGGCAACGCTCAGCCTGATTGGGATATAGAGCTATATCGTGGCGATCGTTTTATCGCCTTTCAAACAGTTGGAGAAGACGGAACCTATAATTTTGAAGATATAAGACTGTTTGTTGGTGATAATGATTTTAGGTTAGTATTTTACGGTCCTCAAGGTGAAATAGAAGAAGTAAGAGAAAATATACCAGTACAAAATAGTTCCATTTTTACTGGAGAAAGTAGCTATGACATTTCTATTAGTCGCAATAATGAAATAACTTATCGTAAATATCCGTTTAATGAACCTGAAGATGGAAAACCACATATAGTCGCCAGATATGATAAAAATCTTGGAAAAATTGGAGTCGCTTACGCAGGACTTCGCCATCGTCAAGAAGAATATGATAAAAAAACATATATAGAAACAGGCATATCTACAAATATGTTCGGCAGTCTGTTAAATTTAAGTACAGCCCTTGATGCAACCAACGGCGGGGCTGCACTTGATATAACCACCAGAAAAAAAATAGGTAAACATTCAACAAGCGCCAATCTAAAAATAAATTCAAAAAAATATAATATAGGAAATGAACCAACATCACCCATTACAACAAAAAGTCGAATTGATATTACAGGTCCTGTTAATATTAGCCCTATTAGTAAAATTGTAAAATCAACTTATGGCTTAAAATTTGAATATTGGAGAAAAGCATCTGGTGATAGTAATCTTAATTTAGCCAGTTCATTTGGTAGTCGTTTTGGCTCTACAATTTTAAATAACTCACTAATTTACACCAAGCAAAATAATATAATAGGAAATGGTATAGATAGGCTTGAGGCAAATTTAAATATAAGAGGCTTTGTAAAAAGAGCTCGCTGGCGATTTAAAACAAATTATCAAATTTACCCCAGCAAAGAGCTAAGAAATATATATGCCTATATATCATATCCATTTACTACCAACTTAGAAGCATATCTGCAAGCTGAGCATTTTATAGCCTCTAATCGTACAGAAGCTACTGTCAATTTAAACTGGAAAACTGAAAAAGCAATAATTACTCCCAGAATAACCATAGATACAAATGATACTTTAAGAGCATCTGTAAATGCAAGATTTGGCATAGGATATGAACCACAATCACATGATATATCAATGTATAATAAAACTGTATCTAATACTGGTAAAGTATCAGCCCGTGTATTTTTAGACAAAGATGGTGATGGTATATTTGGCAGAGAAGATGAACTTTTACCTAACGTAGAATTAAATGCTGTGCAAAGCAACAGAGAAGCAACAACAAATGAAAAAGGAATAGCTTTCATACCAAATTTGCCAGAAAATCGTCTAACCGACATTACATTAGATAAAGGTACATTTGAAGACCCATTTTGGATTTCAAATTTCAAAGGTATATCTCTAAAACCACGCGCAAGTACAGTAACAACTCTTGATTTTCCTATAGTTGTTGCAGGCGAAATTGACGGATATGTATATTTAGAAGACAACAAAGGTAATAAAAATACAGGTCGCCAATATAGTTTACATTTAATAAAACCAGATGGTAGTAAAATACAAAAAACAAGCTCCTCTTATGATGGTTTTTATATATTTAGTACTGTTCCACCTGGAACTTATTTTTTAACAGCAGACTATAACGATGCAAAGGCAACAGGCTATACAATGCCTGCACCTAAAATAGTTACAATTACCCCAGATGGAAAAAGCATTTATGGAGAAAATATAACTTTAGTCAAAGGCTCTGTAATTGACTTTAAATTCCGTACAATCAATAAGCCACAAGCTAACAGTAAAGCAGTTGAAGCTGCGCCCGATACATACACAGCCAATATATTGCTAGGTGAATATAACAGCAAACTTGCCATGTC
>JALTWL010000188.1 GCA_027047045.1 Micavibrio sp. | reverse complement strand
TAGCACCTGTTTGTATCATTGAGTATAGCTGTGCTAGTTGATTTTCACGAATTAGGTTTCTAACTGCGTTTGTTCCTATCATTATTTCTTGGGCAGCGCATCTACCGCCACCAACTTTTTTAAGTAGGGTTTGAGCCACAACACCTTGTATAGAGCTAGCAAGCATCGCTCTTACCATACTTTTTTCAGCCGCAGGAAAAACGTCAATTATACGGTCTATAGTTTTTGATGCAGAGTTAGAGTGTAGAGTTCCAAAAACCAAATGCCCAGTCTCAGCCGCGGTTAGCGCCAAAGATATTGTTTCATGGTCGCGCATCTCACCGACCAAAATAACATCTGGATCTTCACGAAGGGCACTTCTAAGTGCAGCGGCAAATGATTTTGTATCATTGCCAACCTCACGATGATTAACTAACGATTTTTTAGATTCGTGAAAAAATTCAACTGGGTCTTCAATAGTTAAAATATGTCGCGATTCATTTAAATTGATATGATTTACCATAGATGCAAGCGTTGTGGATTTACCACTACCAGTTGGTCCTGTAACCAAGACTAAGCCTTTTTCAAGTTCAGCCAATTTACGAATCACAGGTGGGAGGTTAAGTTCTTCCATAGTTGGAATTATATGTGGAATTACCCTAAGAACTGCGGCCGCCCCCTTACGATTGGTAAAACCATTTACACGAAAACGAGCATCTTCACCAAAGGCAATGGCAAAGTCAATTTCCCAGTTTCTTTCATATTCAGTGCGTTGCTCATCTGACATGATGGAATATAACATCTCTCTTATTTCTTCATTGGTAAGAGGGGGAGTCTTTAAAGGGTGTAAAGTACCACTTATTCTAACAATAGGTGGATTAGATGGACTTAAATGTAGGTCAGAGGCGTCATTAGAAACGGTAAATTTTAGTAATTCTGTTATATCCACTTTTATCTCCAGCTATTTTAAAGTTATTAAAAAATAAAATTAAAAAATATTGTTAATATCTTACGTTTAGATGGTTAAAAAATTATAAAAAATATTATAATCAATAATTATATTTATAATAAAGGATAATATTAAAGCAGGACCAAATGGAAAAACATTCTCTCTTGTTATTTTTTTCCATATTAAACCAACTATGATACCTATGATACCTGCAAACATCATAAATATTGGTAATTGTTCAATATTTAGCCAAATACTAATGGCAGCAAAAAATTTTATATCTCCCATGCCGAGGGCATTTTTTTTTGTAAAAATAAAAAAAATCCATTTAATAAAAAAAGCAACCCCCGCATATAAAAATATATTGATTGGCAATATAGTTAAATCATAAGGTGGGGATTTTATAATAATATATAATATACCCAACACTGCGAGCAATAGATTTAGGCTATTGGGAAGTATTTTATGTTCAAAATCTATGGTAGCCATAGTAATTAAGATAGTGCTTAGGCTTGCAAATAATATCAATTCTATCCAAGAATATTTAATTTCAGGCAGGGCTATATAAAATAATACTAAAAGTAAAGCCGTTGATATTTCTATTAACGGGTATCTAATGGATATTTTTTTTAAACAATATCTGCATTTGCCAGCTTTTGATAGCCATGAATATAGGGGAATTAAGTCAATTATTTCTAGTTTTTTATTACAATTTGGACAAAATGACCTATTAGAATTTTGTTTTTTTTTATTGTTATACATTGATATATTGCGAGGCAATCGCCAAGAAATGGCGCTAGCAAAGCTACCCAGAGCCAAACCAAATATACTAACCACAGTTATTGCTAGCCAGTTTGGTAAAATATCCATAATTTATATAACTTAATTTAAATTTAAACGTTTTTTAATCTCAGCAATGGGGATTGGTTGCTTTCCTGTCATGCCGCGAAAATGCATTGTTAACGCTTGTTTATACATTTCAGTTGCCTCCCCACGCCTGCCTAAATGATCTAAATATACAGCCTTATTAAAAGCATAATATGCGTTTGGTTCATCTAGACCAGAGGCAATATCTAAATATTTGATTGCCTCACTATAATGTTTTAACCTGCCATATACAACAGATAGCTGTGCTGCGATACCTGCATTGTCTGGATATATTTCACGCAGTTCTTTTAACTTTCTTAACGCCAAATTAGGGCTTCTTTCTTTTAAAATGCCAAGCATATTTGTAAGAGCATCTAAGTTAGCAGGGTTGATTTTTAATATTCTTTCATATTGTTTAAGGGCTGCATCAAAATTTCCCATTTGTTGATATGCAACAGCTTGTTTAAATATAATATTTGTATCTTTAGGGGATATACGTTCAGCCTTTTCCAGCAATCCTAAAGCAGCGCCTGCATTACCTTGTTTTAGGGCTTTTTCAGCTTTTATTTTTACCATTTCTTTGGGTTTTGGGTGTTTATGTTTCATAATTAGATATTTTTTAGGAAGTGGTCTAATTATTGCCTCTTTAGTGGGTAGTTCTTTTAAAGTTTTTCTTATATCTTCATTTTCACCTGTTTGTAATTCACCTTTTGATAGGTCAGTTGGTGGAGTTATCTCTTTGTCATCATATTGGTTTATCTGAGATGCTTTTACTGGTTCTTTGACAGATGGCATAACTGGTACTGTGGGGGGCGCTTCATTTATCAAAGATATTTGTTCGGGCATATTTTCAGCTGGTTGTGATGGGGCCGCTTCAATATTATTTGATATTTCTAAGTCATGTTCTAAATTTTTATCAACTATATCATCAATAACGGAAATATCGTCCATAGGGGGGACATTATTTTCACTATCAACTGTGCCGGCGACAATATTATTACTATCTTCTTCTTTTTCTATTATATCCGCATTTGTTACTTCTTCTATTTTTGATACTGTATCTTCGCCAAATTCAATTGATTTTGCCTCTATATCAGCCTCAGGTGTAGGAAGTGAAGAGCCATCGGTTGGGTTGTTTTCTTCAATAATATCATCAATATTGGCAGTAGTAATATCATCATCATAAATATCGTTAGTGATAGCGCCATCATCAATATTGACAATATCAATATCATTATCGTTATCATCGGCAAAATACTCATCTTTAAGTGGGGGGGGGGCTATATCCGTTAAATCATCTGTAGCAACGTTATTTTCCACTGCAAATGGGTCTTCTACGCCTTCAAATTCATTTGCAGGTTCAGCAAATGAATTGTCAGGTTGTGGTGGAGCATCAAAAGTCGTAGCGCTAAGACCATCTGTTTCATTTTGAGTAAAATTTACATTGTCATTTGTTTTATCTATACCTGTTAATTGCATCTGGCTGTTATTGTTAGTTATTTGTGTATTATTTTGGGTGTTATAAGGTGAATTTTGGGTGGGCATCATAAAATAAGCCCCACCAGCAATTAACAATATCGCTGCAACAGCACTACCTGTGAGCAGTATTTTTTTCTTATCTTTTAAAAAGCTCTTTTTGTCTTTTTTATCATTAAAATCATCATCAAAACTGTCGGCATCATCAAAATTATCATCAAAACTGTCGTCATTATTTGTATTATTGCCATTATCTTCTATTGAGGTGTCTAGCGGTTCAGGTTCAGGCTCTGGCAAACCATCTATAAAAACTTCACCTTCTTCATTTTGGCTATTACTCTTTGGAGGAGGGGTGGGATTTTCTCTATTGTTAGGTATGTTGGGTGCAGTTGATATATTTTGCTCATTCATGTCATTGTTTTTTATATCTGTATTCACAGTTGGCATGTCTTTTACATCTGTAGAAGAATTATCAATATTGCTAGTATCTAACTCTAAACTTAAGTCACTGTTTGAATTATTTTTATCATTGTTCATTTTTATAACCCCTAACTAATTAAAACCATTTAACTGTTTTTAACTATATTACTTTCCTGTTGCTACTTACATTTAATCCTATTTTTTTTAAAAAAGCTCTTTCTAAATAATTTTCCTCTGTTTTTTCTTTTAATTTTTGTGGAGTGCCTAAAAATTGTAGTTTTTTACTATCTATAATGGCAACTCTATCACAAATTTCTTCCATATCTGCTAGTATATGTGAGCTTAAAAAAATTGTCATCTTTTGTTTTTTACATTTTATTATTTCATCTTTTACGCATACTCTAGCCTTAGGGTCAAGACCACTCATAGGTTCATCTAAAATTAAAAGCGGGCATTTAGTTAGTAAAGTTCCTAAAAGACCAGTTTTTTGTTTCATACCTTTGGAATAGGTATTTACTTTTTTAAATAAAGCATCTCTATCTAAAGCCAGTCTATCTGCAGCAAGTAGAACTTCATCTTCATTAAATTTTGTCCCATATAAAGATAAAGAAAATTTTATAAATTCCATGCCAGTTAAAAATGCTGGAGGTTCAAATTTTTCTGGCAAATAGGCTATTTTTTTTTTCGCCTCTTTGTTGAGTATTTTTTTACCAAAGATTTTTGCCTCACCAGAAGATGGCGGCATTAAACCGAGTAATATCTTAATTAAAGTTGTTTTTCCAACCCCGTTTAGACCCATTACTCCAAAGCTTTCATTTGGCTGTACGTAAAAATCTATATCTTCTATAATATTATTTGCACCATAGTTGGCTGACAGTTTTTCAACTAACAACGGATAAATAGTTTTTTTATTATAGTTCATATTTAATGTAACTCCTAACAATTAACCAGGGAGTAATATACCTGTTTCTAAATCATAGGTTTGATTTGGTTTTAGAGTTATTGATATTACATCATTTATACCATAATCAAACCATTTTAAATGCACTTTACTGCCATCAACAGAAATATCAATAATTTCTGGCAATAGGCGATTTGGGGTTACCCTTTTACCATTAAGCCATATAACCCAATTATTAGGAGATTTATACATCATACCAGATAGGCGTAAAACTCTAGGTAGTTTAGGAGTGTCGTCTTTGGTTGGAGTATCAACACCTAAAAGAGCACGCTGTATCGCAGATATTTCTTGGGGAGTAAAAAGTAAACTTTTAGAAAAAGCTGTGTCTGGAGGATATTTTTTTACTGTGTCTGTAACATTGCTACCATTACTTTTACCAGCACTTTTATTGGTATTGGTAATATTTTGTTTTTGAATAACATCATTTGGGTATGCAAATACAATATTTGATGTTAGTTGCAGTAGAAATAACATAAAAACACTAAAAAAAACAGTATATATTTTTACAATTTTATGCATAACAGTTGATTTAACCTTTTAATAGTTTGCCTTAATTCCAGCAGGTGAAGTTTCTTCTTCGGGTTGTTTTAAAATGGCGTACCATTCAAAATCAATATCCCCCGTAACTGTGTAAATATTTTCTTTGTTATTTGTTATTTTGTCAATAATATCACTAAACATTTCCGGTGGTTGTCTTTTTAACGAAACGGACAACAATCTTACATGCCCACCAAATTTATTGTTCAACATATGGGTGAATTTATATATGTCTGTATCAAAATAAGCGTTAATATTTGTTAAATTGATGGTCATTTTAACTAGCTGATGGCTTAGTTTTTGTACAGATTTATTGTCTATTATTACCATATCAGATATATTGTATTTTAAATTTTGTACCAAGCTTGCTTGGCGAATATCATTTAAATTTTTTGCAATTGTTAGTCTGTTTTGTTCTGTTGTAAAGCCTATTTTTTTAAGTTCATCAAATTTTGCTTTATTTGCGTTATAGTAAGTTATTTCTTCTTTTATATTAGTAATTGAACTGCGCAGTCTAGATATTTCACTATTTATTGATGCTAGGTTAATTTCCGCGTCTTCTTTTGTTGGGGTCGCCCAAAAAAGCCAAATAAATAGTAAAAATAAATTCATTGCTATCAGTATAGCAAGAATTCCAACTAGCTTTATTCCAATTGTTTTAATCATAATTGTTCCCCAGATATAGAAATTTCTGTGTAACTATTGCTAGAATTTATATTTTGATTTTGAACATCATTATCATTCACATTATCCCCTAAGCTACCTGCAAATATATCAATTTTACTTTGTTGTTGGTCGTGCTGTTTGCGAAGTTCGACTATATGTTTGGGGAACATTTTAATAAATTTTTCCTTTATACTATCTATAATAACTACTTGTTCTTCAACTGGTACTTGGTTTTTTAAGGTAAATTTAACTTTTATATTTAAGTGATTTACATGTTTTTTTATTTTACTTGGAGGCTTATAAATATATGTATTTTTCTTATTAAATTTATCTTTAACTATTCTATTATCATTATATTCAATCTCTAGTATTTGAGCCTTATTTCCAATTGCTTTGTGTATTTTATCTAAAATGGTATATGAAATCATAGAATTTTTATTTAGTATTTCTTTAGTTTCAATCGTAGCTTTAACCATAGCGGGGCGAATGGGAAGATTATCAAATATTTTTGATTCTTCTTCATATTCTTTTTCTAGTAATAGGCGATTAGATTCTTTGTAGGTTATTTCTTTTTTGATATCTTGATATTTTTGCCATGTATCAAAACTCATAAACGCTAATCCCCACACAGCTAAAAATAGTAAAAAGGCTAAGCTTTTTGCTGTTTTTTTAGGAATAGCAATATTTTGTATCCAACCAATTTTAAAAGGCATTATTAGTTTGCGCTGTCTGGCAAGCCAGCCAGCATGCAACATTTCAGTAAATTGACTATTTGGATCTAGTTGTTTTGGCAGTGTAAAATTAAATAGTTTTTCTACATCCTTTATTGAATAACAATGCAGATTTGCATTTTTAAAATCATAAGTCCTTAGCAATGATTTATTTTCATTATTGCATATGACAATCACATCTAAGCCATCACTTGATGAAAAACCAAAACGTGATATATAGCTAATGGTTGTTGTAAAACCTTTATAGACTTCTTCAGCCCAGCCAGGTCCATTACCTTCTTCGCTAGCAAGTGGGGTTAAACGAGTTAAAATAAGTTCGCCATCTTTGATAAAAATCTGTCTAAGCCCACCAGTTTCATGATGAGTTATAAGCAATGTCCAACGAGGCAGGGGGGTGCCTTTATGAGCAATCTTTTTTGTAAATTCCTTTGCAAAACTAGAAGATTCTATTGGGAGTAAAGCAAAACCAGAAATATTGCAATTCACATCTGTTATTATATGCTCTATCTTGTCCATTTGTTCAGTATTGGGAACAGCAGCAATTAGATAGGATATATTTTTTTTAATATTACTTTTTTTATTATTTTTTTCTTTTTTTCCATTTTTTAGTTGCATATATGAGTAAGACAGAACATTTGGAAATAAAGTATTTAACTTTCTAGTAACCAGCTTTTTTTGGTCTAGTATATTTGTCTTTATTATATTTTCTTTTCTATATTGTTGTTCTAATGCATCATATAGAATAAAAAGAGGAACTGAGCTATTTTTGTTTTTTAAAATATCAGTTAGTTTATTTTCAAAATCAGGCAACGACCATGGGAAAGTGCATTCATGTTCAACCTTTTTCCCATCGCTTAAAAAAATAGCGATACCTTCGTCACCTATAATTAAAATTCTACGTTTTGCCATTTAAATAGCCTTTAATTTATAAATTATATTCCCATATTGGTAGCTGTATCGTAAACAGGACCAAATACAGCAGCCAAAATCCATATTATAATTCCTCCCATCACGGCGGTTAAAGCAGGTTCTATCATTTGTATCATAGCATCAACAGCCTCATTTACATCATTATTATAAAACTCTGCCACTTGATTTAATACTGTGGTTAGGCTACCAGATTCTTCTCCAATTTTTAACATTCTAATTATCATAGAGGGAAATTCTCCCGAATTTTCAAGCGCCTGCGATAGAGGCGTTCCTTGCTGTACTTGTTCTCTAACATCTTGTAGAGCTTCTTCAAGTACAGCATTATTAACAGTTAGCTCAGCAGATTTTAAACATTTTAATATATCTAGTCCACTACTAAATAAAACGCCAAAAGTTTGAGCAAATCTAGATAATGCAATTTTTTTTATTAATACACCCATAACTGGCATTTTAAGAGCTATTTTATCCGTATGATATTTAAAACCATAAGATATATTTCTTAGAATTTTAACTACAAAATTTAAAATAAAAAAGCCAACTATTATATACAGAAAGTAATTTTGAAAAAAATCAGATGTTGCAATAAGAGCTTTTGTAATTGGCGGTATATCTTGTCCTAAATTTTGTAAAAACTCTGTAATTTGTGGGATAACCTTGACCATCATAAGCCAAATAACCCCAACAATAACAATGGTTACTATTTTAGGGTATCTAGTTGCTTTTTTAACACGCGTCGTCATTTCATCTGTCCATTTTAAATGACGAATAAGTTGAGAAAAAGAATTAGTTAAATTACCAGTTTCCTCACCTGCGGCTATTAGTGATATAAAAATTTGTGAAAATACTTTTGGATGTGCAGCAAGTGCTTCAGAAAATGAACGACCTTCTGATACATCTCTATATACATCGGTCATAATATCGCGCAGTCTAGATGATTCAGTGGTATCGCGAATATCTGCAAGCCCATCTAAGAGAGGAACACCTGCTTTTTGTAGTTGTTCTAAATGGACAAATAATTGTATTAAATCTCTGGTTTTAACCTTAGGAGTAAAATTGACAGCAAGTCCGCCTTTTTTTCCACCAATTTTTTTACAATCTACAAGCTCATAGCCACGTTCAGACAATTGTTGGGCTAAATCCTGCTCATTTGCAGCAGATACAATACCTCTAACTGGATTACCACGCTTATTTAATGCTCTATAGTTATATTTGTTTGTCATCTTTTTTTAAAATCACCTCTAAAGCCAAATAAAAATAATAATTTTAAGAATTAATAAGTGCAGAAAAGCAAACTTTTAAACCCATATTATAGATTGACATTAGATTTATGCAATCTCAAGTCTTTTATAAAAATATTTACATTCTATCAGAAAAATCAACAGATTTTTTGGCGGCTTCTATTGTTGTTATTCCAGCAAGAATTTTCATTACTGCGTCATCTCTCATACTTTTAAATCCCTTTTTAAGCGCTGCCTCCTTTAATTGAGTTTTATGACCGTCTTGGGCAACAATATCATTTAGTTCTTCATCCATAAATAGTATTTCAACTACAGCGGTTCTGCCGGCATATCCAGTATTATCACATTCATTACAACCAACAGCATGGTATATTTCAGGTGGACTGTTTTTATCAATATCTAATAATTTACATTCTTCTTTTGTTGCAATGTGTTTTTCTTTGCAATTATTACATAGAACTCTAACTAAACGTTGAGCAAAGCTGGCAATAATTGCCCCTGCTAGCATACCTGGTTTTAGTTTTAAATCCCTAAGTCTAGGTATTGCTCCAAAACAATCATTTGTATGTAGAGTTGTATATACTTGGTGCCCAGTCATGGCTGCCTTTAGTGCTTGTTCTGCTGTTACTTCATCTCTAACCTCACCAACAAAGATTATATCTGGGTCTTGTCTTAGTAAGGCTTTAACGCCATCACCAAATGTAAGCCCTGCGCCTTCTCTAACACTTGCTTGTCTTAACATTGGGATTGCGTATTCCACGGGGTCTTCTAATGTCATAATATTAACGTCAATAGTATTTGCCTCATTTAACATAGAATAAAGAGAGGTTGTTTTACCACTACCAGTTGGACCTGTTACAATTATTATTCCTTCTGGTTTTGCTTGGGCTTTTTTTATAAGCTCTAAATTATGAGGGCTAAAACCAAGTTTTTCTAGAGGGATAATTCCAGCACTTTTATCCAAAATACGAAGTACTATATTTTCACCATGAACGGTCGGTAGTGAAGATACGCGAAAATCTGCTTCTCTACCCGCAATATTTATGCTAAAACGCCCATCTTGTGGCATTAGTTTATCGGCAATATTCATACCAGACATTATTTTTAGACGCTGTGATATAGCGTTCCAATATTCTTTGTGAAGAATATAAGCAGAACTTAAAATACCATCTTTGCGGTATCTAACTCTAATAAAATTTTCTTCTGGTTCTATGTGGATATCAGAGGCACCAGTTTTTACTCCATTAAATACGATTGCATTAACCAGCCTGACTATTGGGTGGGTATAATTTCCTTCTTCTGCTATATCTTCTATATCTATATTGGCTGGATCTTCACCGGCTAGCTCTTTTAAAATTCCCTCAACAGATGTGGCATATCCATATGCAGCATCAATTGCCCCTGATATAATAGCAGGCGTGGATACAAGTGGTTTTACCGACAGACCGCGGGGAAGTATTTGTTGTAATTTATCCATAGCAACAATATTATACGGGTCAGCCATTGCAATTAGGGCTTCATTTTTTTTCCTATCTATAGAGATTGGCAAAATGCTATGTTTAATAGCGGTTGATTTATCAATTATTTCTAATACTTCTGGGTCAATAACGGTCGTTTTAGGATCAAATGTTTCAAATCCAGCAGATTTAGCCAAAGTAGTAGATAGTTGCTCAGCTGTCATAAAGCCAAGCTCTACCATAATTTCTCCCATCATTTTATTTGGGTTTTGTTGTTTTTCATGTAAAGCTACGCTTAGTTGGTCTTTATCTATTAAGCCAAGTTTTAGTAGCTTTTCTCCTATAGGTAGCTTTTTTTCTGTATTTTCATTTTTAACAGAATTATCTGCTTTATTATTGCTATTATTACTTAGTGTATTTTTACTATCTTGATTCTTACCAATTTTTGGATTCATGTCAAATGACTGTTCAGCCTTGTTATTGTTATCCGAATCTATATTTTTTATTTCTATATTCATCAAATTATTCATCATTCAGTTTATTGGTTTATTAGAACTTAGACAAAAAAACTATCAAATTCATGTTATTACATAAAGGTGATAATTTAGTTAATGCTGGTTTTGCATATCATCGCATGAAGATAGAATACCTTTATATGATTTTATAAATTGCAAAAATTCATCTTCTGGAATTGGTTTACTATATTTAAATCCTTGAACTTCATCACAGCCTTCTTGTTTTAAGAAATTTTCATGTTCAACTGTTTCCACGCCTTCGGCAATAACTTTTAGTCCCATAGAATGTCCCAAAGATATAATTGTTTTGGTAATGGCAATATCATCTGAATTTGAAAGAGCATTTCTAATAAAAGACTGGTCAATTTTTAGTCTATCTATTGGAAATTGTCGTAGATAGCTAAGGCTTGAATATCCAGTACCAAAATCATCAATTGCAAGTTCTAATCCTAATTGATGTAGTTCATTTAAAATAATAATAGTTTTTTCAACATCATCCATAAAAATACTCTCAGTTACTTCTAATTCTAGGTATTTTGGCTCTAGCTTCGTATCTTTTAGTATTTTTTTGACAATTTCAATTAAATTAGAACGATGAAATTGCACGCCAGATATATTGACAGCTATACGACCAGGGTTTATTCCTTGTTCACGCCAATATTGATTGGTTGCACAAGCTTTTTTAAGTACCCACTCTCCAATAGGTACAATTAATCCTGATTGTTCTGCAATAGGAATGAATTCGGCAGGGGAAATAAAACTGCCGCCTTCTTTACTATTATCTGGTTTAAACCAACGAATTAAGGCCTCTGCCCCTATGAGCTCTCCGGTATGTAGATTGAATTGTGGCTGATAAAATAATATGAATTGTTGCTTTTCTATAGCTTCTCTTAAATCACGAAGTAATTGAAAGCGTTTTTGTATTACTATGTCAAAATCTTCTGAGTAATATCTAGCGGTATTTCTGCCGTCTTCTTTTGCTCTGTTAAGGGCAATATCTGCATTTTTAATCAATTTTGTTGCATCTATACCATCATTAGGGCAACAAGTTACACCAATAGAGGTATTTATTTGAAAACTTTCTTGATAGATACTAATGGGCTCTTCCAAGGATTTAAAAATTTTATTTACAAAATCTGTGTGTTTATATTTTTTTTCTATTGGAATAGCCACATTAAATTCATCTGCGCTCGCTCTGGATATAAGGGCATTGTCATCTAAGCTATGTACAAAACGGTGAGCAACAGCCGCTAAAACTTTATTGCCTATTTCATGACCTAATGTATCATTAACATCTTTAAAATTATCTAAATCTATGGTCATAACTATCAATTCTTTATTATCTTCTAACACATGGTTTTTTATTATATTTTCTAATTTTTCAAGAAACATTGTTCTGTTAGGTAATTTTGTTAGCCTATCAAAATATGCTAGTTGATGAATTTTATCTGCGGCTTGTGTACGAAGTTTCTTTAAGTTTTCAGCATTTTGTTTTATTAGGCTATTGGTAATCTTTAGTGCCATATGTACTTCATTTTGTTGGGGTTTTGGGTGATGTTCTATTTCTGGTTTTTCAGGATTTTTAATAGCCGATATTAAGTTATTTTTTATCATGATTATAGGCTCAAGTAGCCATTGAGTAAGCGCTATCATAAGTATAGTTGTAACAAAGCCAGAAAGTAGTAAGAAAATTATTAAATTATTTTTTAAATGTTCTTTTATTAAATCATTTATTTTGGAAGAATTTATATCTACAATCACAATGAACGGGTGTCCAATTTGCATTGGTGTGAACATTACTTCATAGTGCTTTTTATCGGCGCTTAATTTCCAGCTATAAGTATTTTTACTTTTATAAGAAGGTTTCATTATAGGAACATTACCATAACTAGCTAGCAATCTATTATCAAGATTATATATGGATATACCTGATATATTACCATAAATCAAAAGATTATCAGCTGTTTGTTTATTGATTGGGCTAGTTAATTTATGAGCTCTAGAGTCTGGATTTATAGCAACTGACAGCGCAATTCTTGTTTGTTCCCTTAATTGTTTTAGTTCTTTTTGTTCAAATTCTGGTATAGTAACTACAAAGATACATATCTGTATAACAAGCATAGTTGCAAATACGGCAAATACGATTTGCCAGCATATTTTGCTTTGCCACATAGATTTATTTATTGTTGCTTCATTAAAGTTATTATTTTTTTTTATAGTAAAATTATCGCTGTTAGCGATATTTTTGGATTTATTGTTCAACTTTTTTCTCCCGTAGCAAAACGGTAATTTTTAACACACACACAACGCTATACCATCTTACATTTTTTTTATTAAAAAAAAGTATATAAAATTTTATAATTATTGTAATTTTATTACAAAGATTGCGCTTGTTTTATAAATAGATTTCTTGTATGATTTGCGTTATTAAAAGTTAGTGACTTTGATATGAAAAAAGATGTAACTAAAAAAACAGTCAAATATTTAAGTGAACTTACAACAGGCGACCATGTTCCTGATGTAGAACCACCATCGGTTAGTTTTTTTATAAAAAAAATAAATGCAAAATATTTGGCTTTGATTGCGCAAGCTGAAATAAAAATGATGAATACATCTTCTAATAGGCACAAAGATAAATATTTAAAACAAAAAGAAAGATACTGTCAAAAGCTAGAAAAATTTAAAAAGCTGGTTGAAGATATACCAGATGGTTTTTCTCTTGCTCCTGTGATGTACACACGTATTAGTGGGGGGCAAAATAAAAAAATAGAAAAAGAATTTTCCACCTATGCCCGCCCTAGATTTATGATTTATCTGGCTGAAAATCATAGCGATGACTTAAAGAATATAGGGCTTTGCGAATATGCTATTGGGCGAATGAAAAAAGGGTTAGAGCCTGCGGATAAAGACTGGAATTTTTACAATTTAACTGTTGATCATATAATTGAGCGCTCTGGTAGTGGAAAGCTGGGATACCAAAAAAAATATGATAGAAAAACAGGGCAATATATGCGTCCTACCTATCAGGTTAATCATTTTGCAAATTTGATATTGATGCCGCATGATATACATAGCGATATAAAGAATTTTATAAATGAAATGCAAAATCTACCTTCAATGAATAAGGGAAGTTCTCTTTGGTCTTTATCTTTAGTTCCAACTGGTGATACACTTGGTGAATCTTCGGTTTATGTTGCCAAAAGCAAAGCAGATAGAAAAAAAATTATAAAGAAAAATAAGCGGAGTATTAAAACTCAAATAGGGCAGTTAATATATTTATCAAAGCAATTAGATGTAGAGGCTAAGTTATTTCTTGAATTTTACGGTAAAGGTCTTAGAGGTGAACAAGACATTAAATCTAAAAATATTAAATCAAATTCGCTTGCAGACAGCTTTAACGGAAAAGAGCAAGCGACATATATTTACAATAGACGAATAAAGCCCTTGATAAATGAAATGACAGATATTTTAAATATTATTGATAGCGAAATAGAGCTGGCTAAAAATAATGGCGATAGTATAAATAAACTATCAGAGCAATTAAAAAATACTCTTTATGCACTTCCTTTGCGTGTAGCCGAAACAAGGTTGCAGGATATAGCTAAACTTAAGGGAGAGCCAATATCAACAAAATTTACTAATAAAAGATTTTATATGTTAGGTAAATATTGCAATATTGATATAAATCAAAAAAAGAATAAATTTAAACCTCAATAGTTTACTTGCAAAATAAAAATATTTATTCTTATATATCGTTATGGCTAAAAATACAGTTCAATATATTTGTCAATCTTGTGGTTCTGTTTATTCTAAATGGAGCGGGCGTTGCGATGCTTGTGGGGAGTGGAATAGTTTAGAGCAAGAACAATCATTTGCCGATGCTGTGCCAAAGGGGTTGGGCAAAAAAAAGGGGAGGGTCTTAGAATTTTCACCTTTATCGGGGGTTAGTGCAAAATTAAAAAGAACAGTTAGCAATATTAAAGAATTTGACCGTGTAACGGGTGGGGGGCTTGTGGCTGGTTCAGCTGTTTTAATAGGCGGCGATCCTGGAATTGGCAAGTCAACTTTGTTATTACAAGCAGTATGCCAGCTATCTGATATTACTAATTGTTGCTATATATCTGGAGAGGAGGCAGTTGACCAAGTAAGAATGAGGGCAGCTAGAATTGGCTTTGCAGATAGTAACGTAAAATTGGCATCATCAACAAATGTTAGGGATATAGTTAGCACTCTTGAAAATGAAAATATTGATTTAGTAGTAATAGATTCTATTCAAACTATGTATTTGGATAATATAGAATCTGCACCTGGTACTGTATCACAAGTTAGGGCGTCTGCGGCTGAACTAGTGCGGGTAGCAAAGCGAAAAAATATAATATTACTTTTGGTTGGGCATGTTACAAAGGAAGGACAGCTAGCAGGACCTAGAGTATTAGAACATATGGTAGATGCTGTTTTACATTTTGAAGGGGATAGAGGACATCAATTTAGAATCTTGCGGGCAATTAAAAATAGATTTGGACCAACTGATGAAATTGGCGTTTTTGAAATGATGGAAAGAGGCTTGGTTGAAGTCGAAAATCCATCAGAGTTATTTTTATCACAAAGAAAAGAAGATATATCAGGTAGTGCAGTTTTTGCAGGTATGGAAGGCTCACGTCCAGTTTTGGTAGAAATCCAAGCATTAGTTGCCCCGACAAGTCTTGCTACCCCTAGAAGGGCTGTTATTGGCTGGGATAGTAACAGGCTTGCTATGGTGATGGCTGTGCTGGAAACAAGATGCGGAATTGAAATAGGCATGAATGATGTGTTTTTAAGTGTGGCAGGTGGGCTTAAAATTACCGAACCCGCAGCAGATTTGGCCGTTGCTAGCGCATTGCTAAGCTCTATTGCTAATATAGCTGTTCCATCTGATACTATTATATTTGGCGAAATTGGCTTATCTGGAGAAATAAGACATGTCGGACAAATAGAGCAAAGATTAAAAGAAGCCTCTAAACTTGGTTTTAACTCCGCTTTTGTTCCAACTACGGTTGGAAGAAAAAAAACTGGAAAAAATAAATATAATTCGGATATAACAGTAATAGAATTAGAGCATTTGTCAGATATACTACCTTTTTTTGCAGAGCTATAAAAAATTTAAATTAGGAGAATTTTAAAATGACCGCAATGATACTAGATATAGTTGTAATAGTGATATTGATAATATCAACTCTTATTGCTATATTGCGTGGTTTTGTACGTGAAGTTTTAACAATATTGGGCTTAATTGGCACTGTTGTAATTACATGGTTTACAGGGGGCGTATTCAAAGGATTTTTTTCTGGGCAATTTACAAATTGGGCTGCGTCAAAATTAGACAAAACACCATCTGAGGAAATAACACATTTACCAGTTTGGAAAT